>NZ_QLYT01000037.1:0-59222 GCF_003269305.1 Paenibacillus sp. MDMC362 | reverse complement strand
ATATTGACATTTATTAGTCCTTCTACAGACTACGCAGACTATGCTATTGAGTAATAATAGATGAAATTGAAAATTTAAATGCATAAAAAATTTTTACTGTCGGAGTGTAATGGAGTAAGGAGCGACGGTGTAACGACCGGTTTGAAAGGAGGTTTACTATGAATAACAAGGAGCTTGCTCTTATTTAGTCAATTAGGGAAAACCAAGTTAGATTATATCCATATTACCGAATATCAAGCTTGGAAACCTGCCTTTTCTAATGGTGAATCACTCGTTTGCCTGGCCAAAAAATTTTCTGGTATTCCAGTTATTGCAAATGGACAGCTTGAGGATCCGAAGAGGGCTTCTGATATTATTATGATTAAATCAGGCTGATTTCGTTTCATTAGGAAAAGGTGCCCTTGCTAATCATGACTGGGTTAATAAAGTACAACGTGGTGAGGCAATAAAAGAACTGGTTCAAGATAGAGTTTTGAGACCTGATGCGACTATCAAGGATTTTGAAATAGATTCCTAATAAACAATAGTAGCTAAGAATCTAAAAAAATCCTTAGCTACTAACTGTAAATGTTTGTTTTTTAATTATCTTTTGTCAATCTATAGCTATTATCAAGCAACTCCAATATTTTTTTCTTAGTTTGGATATTTAGTACTATTGTAATCCAATGTTCTTTGTTCATGTGGTATGCAGGTAGGAATCCTTCTTCTTTTTGCAGGGATCCAACTAACTCAGGTTCACACTTTAAATCCAAGATATCTAATTTTCCTTCTCCATCTAAATTAAGTTTGTTTTTCTCTACATTCATAACCAATCCATACCATTTTTCATTTTTGTCGTGACGGAGGACTGCATAATCGGGGAGATTATCCCACGGATAGTCGGGTAGTGTATTGTATTTTTCTTTAACATATTTGAAGATTTCTTCTCTTTTCATATTTTCATTCCTTTCTATTAAAGCAAAAAATTGAGTTGACTCATTTAAATACAATGACTAGTCAATTAGCATATAACTTAATGAATTATTACCACTAACAACAATTTATAACCACGGAATAAACTCTAAAAAATACTAGGTTTAAACTCTTAAATTGAAATACAGTATTGTAATACCTAGATACATGAATCAGTTACAATAGCGAGATGATGAAATATTGAAACTCTACAGAGACAGACATGGTTATTGGCTTTAAGTTAGATTGTCGTCTCATTGAGCTAACGGGCATGCTAATGAAATGTCGAGGGACAAGAACATATTCCCATTGAAAGTCGCTATTTAGCGGCTTTTTTAATTTATCGGTACAAGTTCTTGTCCCGAGCCAAGGACAAGAACTTGTACCGATTGCCGGAATGGACAAGAACATAGTCCGATTGCCGATTAGATGAGCATACAACTGATGTAAAAGAAAAATACTTATCAAATTACATATTGGTCGTGTCCGAACACATATTTTCGGATTTACTTCTATATCCTCACGATTCATCTTGATTTGAACATCTTCCAAATCAGCTGAAATCAATTAGGAAATTGCAATAACCTAAAGACAGAACAGTTTTAATAGTTTGTTACAACCACCTTCATAAAAATATTTGATATATTTTGATGTGTTAAAGGTAATTAGTTCATAATTTGATAACCGATCGAAAGATGGGATAGATGAGGGGAGAAGTTGATGGAACTAATTCTGCAAGACCTGAGGAAAAGTTATGGTAAAAAGCAAGTGTTGGCCGGCGGGAGCTTTCGTTTTGAGCAGGGAAAGATATATGGGCTGCTTGGGCGAAACGGGGCCGGAAAGACGACATTGTTCAATTGTTTAAGTAGGGAGATACAGGCAGATAGCGGCAGTATAAAGTTAATGGATCGTACGTCGGAGCGCGATTTGAAAGAGGACGATGTTGGGTATGTGTACTCGCTGCCAATCTTGCCAGAGTTTTTAACAGGGTATGAGTTTATTCGCTTCTTTATCGATGTTAATGAGAATGTAATTACAAGACGGGGCGAAGATGTGGATGGGCTGTTCGATATGATGCTCATTGCGAAGGATGACCGGCATAAGCTGCTCAAGCATTATTCGCACGGCATGAAAAATAAGATCCAGATGCTGCTTTTTCTGTTGATGAAACCTCCGGTGATTTTGCTGGATGAACCGCTGACATCGTTCGATGTCATTATTGCTCTGGAAATGAAGCAATTACTTCGAGAGATGAAATCGGATCATATACTGATTTTCTCTACACATATTTTACAACTTGCGGCAGACTTGTGTGATGAATTGGTAGTCCTACATGATGGCAAGTTGTCACGGGTTTCAGCCGATCTCCTGGGTCGCCCGGATTTCGAGCAGCAGGTGATTGAACTGTTGCAGAGCGATGCCGAAGGCGAAGCTGGTGCTGCTGGAAACGGATTGGGGCAATGCCAAGATGGAACTCAGAAGGAGAAATCCGATGCTGGGCGTGTTTAATACGATTACCCGCATGTGGCAATTACAGATTGCAACGTTGGCGAACCGCATCATATTTTATACCCAGCGTTTGCCATGGCTTAAGGGTTTAATCAGTGAGCAGGCGTATGCCGCTGTACGGGCGAAGCGAACAGCCGGCGCAGTGGCGGTTGTGTTGAGGATTATTGCCGGTTTGCTGGAAAGCTTATTATACTTCGGGGTAATGATTGCGCTGCCCGTGGTCTTGTGGGCGGACGAAAGGGAGGCTGGAGAACGGCTCCAACTGTTTATGCATATGTATTTTTGCATCAGTGTATTGATGGCAGGGATAACGAGTGCGAAAATAATGGAAACAAACGAAGTGAAGTATACTGCAGTCCGACTCATGCGTATCGCGCCGACACGATTCATGCGGGCCGTGCTCGTTTACCGATACACGACTTTCTTTTTATATCAATGGATTGCACTAACAGTGATCGCGGGCATTTTTGGTATTTCGGCACTACAGGCGCTGATGCTGGTCGTTACTGTGACGATGTGGCGTGTGGGATCCGAATGGTTGCATTTGATCATGTTCCGACAGAGTAATATAGTGCTGGTGAAGAAGACGGGAATTATTGTGCTGGTGATGCTGCTAACACTGGCTGCAGCCTACTTGCCGTTGACGACAGTAGATGGAGTTCCGTTGTTCGGTGCTATGGCGTTTGGCCAGCCGTTGCTCATAGCGCTGTTGTTGTTTTTTGGCGTTTTCTCCGGCTATGTCCTGCTGAAGCAAACAGATTTTACGGCTGAGGTTCGCACGGTAACAAATCACGATGATCCGCTATTGAATATGGAACAAATGATGGCTGATGTCCAGCGAAAAGCGGTACAGGTAAATGAGAGGGACTACAGGGAGAACTCTTCGCCACCATACAGTTCAAAGGAAGGAGCAGGTCGCAAAAAAGGCTATGCTTACATGCATGAGCTTTTTATTGCACGACATAACAGTCTAATTCGCGCCCCGCTTCGAAAGCGTTTGGCAGCCATAATGGTGATTGGCGTTATGCTGGTATCTTCGGCGCTGTTATTTGCTGCTGATCATTTGGATGTCAATTCGCTCGAACGATTTCTTCCTTTATTAATTTTAGCGATGTTTCATTTGACGACGGGAATGCATTTGTGCAAGGTGTTGTTTTACCATTGCGATATAACACTGATGCGTTATCACTTCTATCGCAAGAATGCGGTGCAACATTTTCGTTTGCGGCTTGGATGGATGTTGGGGATGAATGTACGAATTGGCGCGGCTTTAGCGACTGTGCTAAGTGTGTTCGTAATGATTTTGTCTGAGGGAGAAGTTCATAGTATAATGCTACCGATCTGGCTGTTGACGCTAACTTTGGCCGTTTTCTTTACGGTGCATCATTTGCTGCTGTACTATCTGCTTCAGCCATATTCAACGGAACTGAATACGAAGAACCCTTTGTTCACTTTGCTGAACAGTCTGATTTCGGTATGCTTTATTGTGGCGATGCTGTTACGCTTAACACCCTGGACGCTGGCTAGTGTCGTTACTACATTGTCTCTTGCGTATTTGTTTAGTGCACTGCCGCTTGTCTCGAAGTTTGCTGAAAGCAGGTTTAGTGTGAAATAAGCTGAAGTCTGACATCAGATTATGCATTGGCATGGCGACAAGGATATGTAAATTGACTTACAGTACTGGTAGGCAAATCATTAGAAAAATTCTATCGTCAAACGGATCGCTCCATGCTGTGATCTGGAAGCAGGTTCTAAAAATCACTATAAAAAATAAGCTGACTTAAAACGTTAATTATAATAAGTTAGCTATTCCGGTGAAGAAGAGAGGCATTGAAATGAGATTGGATGGCATTCCAGTAAAAAAAGTCATGGACCAACTGAACATACGAAATAAGACACAAGTAAGACCTGGATGAAATGGTTATCGCAGTGGCCAGTGGAACCGGTTGGATCAGGCTGTCGGTAAACAATATAGCTACGGTAAAGGGCCTGAATATACATCAGAAGCAACAATTAAAACTGCTAAAAAAGTTCGCGGAAATGGAAAGGAGGTGTCGCCAAAGACTGTAGTGGAGTGGATGGAGTCCGTTCGAGGGGAAGTCAGTGTACTCAAGCGTGTGCATAGATCGGGATTTCTCGCTCCACTTACTATCGCTGGAAAGCCACCTACGGAAGCCCATATAAAGATCACATGGTAGAGAAGATTCGTGAGCTCTGTAGTCAGCATAAATTTCGTTACGGATGTCGGAAGATCACGGCACTGCTTCGGATGGAACGCAAGATTTGAAATGATAAAAGAGAGAGCAAAATAAATTCACATGGTTTGTGACACAAATGTCGAGGGACAAGAACATGGTCACATTGAAAGTCGCTATTAAAGCGGCTTTTTTGTTTTATAGATACAAGTTCTTGTCCCGAGTCGAGGACAAGAACTTGTAAAGTTTACCGAAAAGGACAAGAACATGAGCCGATTACCGATTAGATAAGTATCTAACTATGTTTCCATGCAATTCATTAAGCTAACTGGCAGGTTAGTAGAGCGGTTTAACAATTGTAAAAATATGTGATATAACCTTATAGGAGTGTAAAAACACAGATCGGTTAGTAGTCCGGTCGCACAGGGTTAGCCCTCGTGTCAGTGACCTTTCCCCCTCGGGATGTCCATCACACCAGTATAAAACAGAGGGGGAGTAAGTGTGTAGCTTACCGTATTGTTTGATAAAATTGTAAATACTGGATCGGTGTGATTGGGTAGGAGGAGCAGGGACGTCTAAAAGCTTGTCGTTATATTTTTGGTAACGAACCGAAGGATTCGGAGGTATTAGAGTTCGTTAACGAGAAAATGATGGAATTAATGAGCCTCACGAAGGTAGGGACGAATGCTAAACGAAGTAAAATCACACGAGTAAATCCGAAAAAACTAGCTCGCCAGGCGTCTAAGGAGATTGCCCAGAGAGGTTTAAATAACCATGCTCAGGAGGCAATAAAGCTGAACCTCGAGTCTAGGAAACTCCAACGAAAAGTGCATGATCGACAACAAATTCTTGAAGAGAATGAAAGAAAATATCAACTTAGGGTTCAAAAAGCTAAGAAGAAGCACAGGGGCAAATAGTCAAGAAACTAACGAGCGTCTCAGAGGAAGCACGTCTTTATAGACTTGCTTCTTTTTTATTGCGCGGCTTTAAGCTCCGACTTTAAATCAACTTTTCTTCTTTTCATTGGGATGTGATCACCTCCTTCCCTAGGTATCGAACGATCATGAAAATTGAAAAAATCTGAATTCGCTATATCCCAATAAATCGTAAGTTGTATTACAAAAATAATATCCGTGTTCCGTGGACTGCTAGAATATTCTTATTCCATGGCTATTCTGTTTACTTCGTTTTTTAAACTCTTTTCTTAATGTTCCACAGCTTAAACTGTACAGAAGTGAATCAGACGGTTAGTGCTACATGCCATAAATCACCAGTATAGATCTGAACTGAGTTCTCGAAAAGATTTGTCCATATAATGCTATTATAAGACCGGAAAATCGAGGTATTCTTGTCGGTCTTGAACTACAATAAAAGATGAATAATTTAAGCAGAAGTTACACTTTATGAAATCGAAGGGGTATTCACTTCCCATCAACGAAGGATTTCCGAGGAGCGTGAGAAAATGACAATCGAAAAGAACTGCCTTTATCAAGACTTCAATGCGCCTCTCGAGGACCGCGTAAACGACTTGATTGCCCAACTGACACTGGACGAGAAAATTGGGCTTATACCGCAATACCAGATCGCAATAGAGCGTCTGGGCATACAGGCATACAAGCATGGCACAGAGGCGGCACATGGCATGGCATGGCTCGGGGAAGCGACCAGCTATCCTCAGCCGATCGGTCTTGCTTGTACATGGGATATCGAGCTGCTTAAGAGAATCGGCGGCGCGATTGGTGACGAAGCTCGCGGCTTTTACAAGCGGGATCCGAATTTTAACGGCTTGACGCTGTGGGCGCCGACGGTCGACTTGGAGCGGGACCCACGGTGGGGCCGGACGGAAGAAGCGTATGGCGAGGATCCGGTTTTGGCCGGCAAACTAGCCGCTGCGCTCACGCAAGGCATTCAGGGGGACCATCCTTTTTACTTAAAGGCCGTTGCCACGCTAAAGCATTTTATCGGCAACAACAATGAAGCGGGAAGAGGCGATACATCGGTCAGCCTTGATCCACGAAACCTGCGCGAATATTACTTGAAGGCATTCGAGATCCCATTCAAAGAAGGCGGGGCCCAGTCGATGATGACGGCATACAATGCGATCAACGGAGTGCCGGCGAATCTCAGTGAGCTCGTGATCGATATCGTTAAACGCGAATGGGGAATGAACGGCTTTGTCGTTAGCGATGCTTTCGACGTAACGGGCACGATGCGGGATCATCATTACGTAGAGACGCTGAAGGAAGCGGTGGCCCGGTCGATCCGGGAAGGTGGAATCGACAGTATTACGGACGAAGCGGCAGTTGTGACGGAGGCGATCCGCGAAGCGTTGAAGGACGGGCTGTTGACAGAAAATGATCTGGATACCGCTCTTCGGAACACGTTCCGCGTTCGTTTCCGGCTTGGGGAGTTCGACCCGTCGGAACGGAATCCGTATGCCGCGATCGACGATTCGGCGATCCTCCATCCAAAGCACGCGGAGCTCGCGAGGGAGGCTGCGCAAAAAGCTGTCGTGCTGCTCAAGAACGACGGGCAGACGCTGCCGCTGCAAGCTGACAAGCTGAGCAAGGTTGCCGTCATAGGCCCGCTTGCCGATGTCGTTTATCGCGATTGGTACAGCGGCTCATTGCCTTACGCGGTTACCCCGCTGCAGGGAATTCGCGAGAGATTGGCGGCGGAGGGAACAGGCGCCGAAACGTCGTACTCCGCCGGTACGGATCGCGTGCGCATGAAGACTGTACGCAGCGGACGGTATGTTCGGCTCAGCGACGATTCAAAGGCTCCTCTCGCCGCGCGTGCGGAGAGGCCCGAAGAAGGCGACATTTTCGAGGTATCGGACTGGGGCTGGGGCAGCCATACATTAATTGCGTTGCGCAATAGCCTCTATGTGACAACGGATGATAAGAATTTGCAAGCGTCGGCTCATCGGATTTGGGAGTGGTTTACAAAGGAAGTTTTCCAGATACGACCTGTAGACCAGGACAGTTCGCTAGTTACCGTCTCGACTTGGAACGGAACGCCTGTAACGGTTGATGACAGGACAGGCGTACTGCTCGTCGGTGACGGTCGAGCGGCAGAGACCACGAACGAAATTAACGTCGGAGGCGCTGCGGAGGCGGGGAGCCCGGTTGCTGGAACGCATGCGGACACGTTCGAGTTTGAATGCGTGTCGAGCGGCGTGGACGCGGCTGTCGAATCGGCTCGCGGCGCAGATGTGGCGATCGTGTTTGTCGGCAATCATCCGCTGATCAACGGCAAAGAGACGATGGATCGGCCCGACATCACGCTGGCGGAATCGCAGGAAAAGCTGGCGCTTGCGGTTATGGAGGAGAACCCGAACACGATTGTTGTGGTCGTCGGCAGTTACCCGTTCGCCTTGAACACTTTGCAGGAGAAGGCGAAGGCGATTATCTACACGTCCCATGCGGGCCAGGAGCTCGGACGTGCTTTGGCGGACGTGCTGTTCGGCCATGTCAATCCCGCAGGCCGATTGAACATGACGTGGTACAAGTCCGTCGATCAGCTACCGCCATTCATGGATTACGACATCATTCGTGGCAGCCGAACGTATCAATATTTCGAAGGCAAACCGCTGTATCCATTCGGGCACGGACTTTCGTACAGCGACTTCCGTTACGAAGCCCTGCAGCTGTCGCCGAACTGCGCCGAGGCCGGGACAGACATGGCAGTCCAGGTTGCTTGCCGTGTGACGAACATAAGCGACTGTGAGGGTGAAGAGGTCGTACAGCTTTATGTTCGTGCAGACAAATCCCGCGTCAAGCGTCCACGCCTTCAGCTGGCGGACTTCAAACGAATCGCCTTGGCTCCGGGAGAGTCTGCAGAGGTGACGTTCCAACTGCAGCTCGAATCGCTGGCCATCTGGGATGTAACGCGTGACCGATTCTGCCTAGAAAGCGGAACGTATACAATCATGCTTGGCGCTTCATCCGCCGATTTACGGCTTGAAGGCCGCCTTACAGTTGCCGGGGAAACGATTCCGCCGCGCGATCTTAAGAGAGTGACGCGGGCCGCAAACTACGATGCGTATCAAGGCATTCATCTCGGTGAATGCATCGAAGGCGGAAGCGCCACAGCCGTAAACGGCGATAAGGGCTGGCTTGCATTCCATGATGCAGAGCTCGGTGCAGGAATCTCCGCGGTCGAGCTGCGGGCAGCCGCCACTATGGATGCTGTGGTTGAAGTTCGGTTGGATGGACCGGACGGTCCAATCGCAGGTAAATGCAAGATTCCGGCTTGCGGAGAAAAGGACTGGCAGAGCCTCACTTGCGGGCTGACAGGCGCCTCCGGCAGGCGCGACGTATACTTCATCTTGGATGGTCCCGTGTCTCTCTCAAGGTTTAGGATGATGGCCGAAAAAACATAAATAAACTCCGTATTCTTTAGCAACACATTTTAAGGAGTATGGGCGATGAATAGTGGTCAGCTTCAAAAAAACTTGCCTTATGGAACATACATTTAAACTAAATATTCCAATTGTGCCTAAAAAGGAGCCTCCGTATATGTTTTATTGACATGTAGCGTGGCTCCTTTTGTAATTTGTAACACAAAGCTAATATAAAAAAATCACTGACTTAGTCTAAAAGCTTTGGGTGAAACTCCATAGGTTTTGGAAAACTTACGAGTGAAATAATTGCTGTCGTTAAAGCCGCATTCGTATGAAATTTTTGTGATGGGGAGTCCGCTTTGCCTTAACAACATACGCGCTCGCTCCAAACGAAGTCGTTGCAGGTAAGAAATAGGAGTCGTTTGGTAATAAGATTGAAAAATCCGATTCAGATGCCGAACCGAGATATTGGATCTGGCCGCGATTTCCTCCAGAGTCAGAGGCTCAAGATAATGATCTTCAATATAGGAGATAGCAATCGCCAAATGCATCAGATTGTTGTCTGTGCCATTCTCCTGATTGTCATACTGTCTGGACAAATAGACGGCGAGTTCCATAAATCGGGAATTGAGCATTGTCTGATAGCCCTGCTTCTTGTCGTTATATTCGTTGATCATATCGCCGATTATCGATGAGACGTGTTCCATGCTTGGAATCGACAAACTAAGCCCGCTTTGAAAAGAATGAATATTGCGATAAAACGGCTCCAAAACAAAAAGTGCCTGAAAGCCGTTGGAGGTGCTTAAATCCGGACCGGCGCTTCGAAGTAATTCGGGCCGGAACATAATATTGCAAATTTTAAATTCATGTGGATTTTGGTATGCGTGGGAGGTAGCACCGTTAATGACGAATACGTTCCCCTTCTTAATAAAATAGGTTTCAGAATTAACGATATGCGTAGCGTTGCCGTTCAATACAATCACGAGTTCGGTGAAGTCATCATGTTTATGAAGTGGCGTATCCGCTTTGTGCCCGCCATATTGAATAAAAAACGGGAATTGCTCATCATTGGTAAACCAGTTCAAATAAGCGCTATCCACCATTTCGCCTTTCATTGAAGTCAACTTATTCATGGAGTTCGATATCATAGCATTTCCTCGCACGTTTGACATACAACAATACCCCTTTTCTGTAATATTTGTATGCGGTTTCATTTATATTTTAGCTGTGTGAAATGGCTGATCATACAACCAAAAATGTACTAAAAAACATGTTAAAAATCGTTATTTAAGACTTCTGGTTCCGCTTTGTATTTACAGATATGGCAATTTGATATCACGATTCAGGAAAAATGGATCATGACTAAATCATGCTATACCCATGTCTATAAATTGAAGGTTTGTATAAATTTTTTACAATATGATTTTAAAAGAGCAAAGAGGGACCACGAAGTGGATTTCGTCCCAAACGCGATGCGAATTGAATTTGACACCGCTTTCAAATGTATTCGGTGAAGTTGGAACGGCCAGGAGGGTGATAGGTGTTGAATGGATAGCTGCATTGCACATGCGGAATAGCGTAGGGGGTTCGACTTTACATCGTATCAATAACATTGCATCAAAGTGACAGCGATTACATTTCAATTATAGGGGGATGGAAATGAACAAAAAACTGGTGATGTTGCTTGTTAGTCTGATGTTGATATTTTCTTTAGCGGCTTGCAGCAGCGGAAGCAATGGCGGTAACGATCCCGAAAGCACAAATGCAACTACCGAAGAGGCATCAAACAGTCCGGCGGCGACGAAAGCTAATGAGGAGAACACTGAAGCTGGAGAAGGCGAGGGAGATTCCAAAGAAACGCCCGAGAAGGATTTCGATATGGGCGGCAGGGTTATTAAAATTGTGAATTTCTGGAGTTTGGAAATCGGGGAAGATAACCCGGATAATATCCAAAGGAAAAAGAATCTGGAGGCTTTGAAGAAAAAACATAACTTCGAGGTCGAATATGTCGTCATCGATGGCGCCGAGTACCAGAAGAAGGTGACGGCTTCGCTGCTTTCTGGCGAGCCGGTAGGCGATATCATCTCTGTAAGCAGATCGTACACCATTCCTGCACTTGCAAGTCAAGATCTGTTGTGGCCAGTTGACGAGTATACAAAAAATGACAAGGTATTCGACCCGGATGTAACAAACAGGATCATGCACTATAACGGGAAAGGTTATGGTTTTGGCGGGTATCCAGGGGGAGCGACTGGATTCTTCTACAATCGTACGTTGATGAACAATCTCGGCATGAAGCCGCTTCAAGAATATGTTGATGAAGATAACTGGAACTGGGAAACGTTCATACAAGTGGTAAAAGAGGCTAATAAAGATACGAATAACGATGGAAAGCTTGATACATGGGGATTGGCAGGTGCCGGAGTTCTGGATGCGGCGCTTGCTTCCAACGAAGCGAGCTTGACGATAGAGGATAAGCAGAATCTGGATGATCCCAAAACCGTCGAGGCTTTGAACTTCATGTCCAGACTGGCAACCGAAAGAATTGTAAGACCTTCCGAGGGCGGCGATTGGACGGAACCAAGCCAATTTTTCCGTCAAGGCAACACATTGTTGTATCATGGCGGGGTTTATGAGGCTAGTGGCTTAAAGAACGACATGAAAAACTTCGATATTGGCTTTATTCCATTCCCTAAAGGTCCGAATGGCTCTGTCTTCTATACAGCTGATACCAATCCAGGGGCTTTAGTTATTCCGAAAGCGGTTCCGAATCCTGAGCAGCTTATATATATCTGGGAGAAAATCGAAGATTACGAAACGATTTACGATTTCCCTCTCCAAGGCTGGTACGAGTCGATGTTTACCAACGAAGATGATATCAATAATGTTCGATTAGGAACGAACAGATTTTATCTTGACAATATGAATACCTTCCCGAGTTTGCCTTATTATGAGTTCGCTGACGAGATTAATAAAGGCCAATCCGTATCCACGATCATCGAGACTTTTAAAACGCCTTTCCAGGCGGCAATCGATGAAGTCTATAAGAAATAACGATTGAAAAGTGATCATACAGTCCGCATCTCTTTAACAATGTGGACTGTTTGAATTTCACTTTTACGCGGGAGGGGAGCAGAATTGAGCGTCAGACGCCAGAAATTAGTGAAATGGATATTTATTATTTTTGTTTTAGGTTTGTCCGTATGGGCTATCTACTCATCAAAGGAGAAAGGCAACGGCGATGTTCAGGCTATTGGCGATTTTGTAGCGGTAACGGATTCTGATGCAAATGACGGATATGGTGCCTATATGAAACGCTACTCGAACGCAGATCGACCGGCCGCTGAAATTCGAATCGAAGGCGAGCAATATGCTTCACTCGAAGGGGACGGCTTTGATCTTGTGGATGGATTTCAAGGCCTGGAGGGTCAAGCTGTGTTGACGCCCGAGTCGGGTACGATTAGTTGGAAGGTCCAGGTCGATCAACCGGGTCTATACAATGTTCGAATTCATTATTTTCCTATTGAGGGAAAAAGCTCGGCTATCGAGAGGGAGTTCGCGATCAATCAGGAAGTGCCTTTTAAAGACGCCGAAATCTTACTATTCGATCGATATTGGGGCAATCGCGAAAACGAAATCAAGCGGGACAATCGCGGCAACGACTTGCGCCCGAGGCAGATAGAGAAGCCGATTTGGCAAATCGCGTCCTTGGAGGACAACGAAGGTTACTATGATGAGCCCTATTTGTTTTATTTCGGCGAAGGGATTCAGACCGTTTCTATGACTTCCTTGAGGGAACCGATGGCTATCGACTATATCGAGTTATACCAGGAGCCGAAGACAAAAACCTATGAAGAACGGAAAGCCGGATATGAAGCCGAAGGAGCTGAAGCCGCCGAGGGTCAATTCATAGTGATTCAGGCTGAGGATGCGACCCTAAAATCTTCTCCAACGCTTTATCCGCTTTCCGATCGGTCAAGCCCTGCGGTCACGCCGTACAGCACTTCAAAAGTCCGGGTCAACACGATTGGGGGCCTTAACTGGAAGCTGCCGGGACAGTGGATTGAATGGGAATTCGAAGTGGAAGAGGATGGGTTGTACCAGTTTGCGCTAAAGCGTAAACAGGATCAGCTGCGGGGCGTCTATGCGACGCGCAGCATCATGATCGATGGCAAATATCCATTCCAGGAAATGAAGCGGACGCGATTCAGCTTCAACATGGAATGGCAGACAGATGTGCTGGGAGGGGACGAACCTTACCTATTCCATCTGACGAAAGGGAAACATACCATTCGGATGGCGGTTTCGCTCGGCGAGCTCGCTCCACTTATAGAGACGATCGAGTCGAGCGTGCTGGAGCTTAATGAATTGTATCGAAAAATTTTGTTAATAACCTCGAATACACCGGACCCTAACCGCGATTATCAATTGGAGAAGAGGATTCCCGGCCTAATCGATGCTTTCCGGGAACAAGCTGGCAATATCCAGGCCGTGGCGGACTATCTCGAGCAATCGACAGGGGAGAGGAGCGATAAAGTCGCTGTTCTTCATACGATGGTAAGGCAGTTGAACGAAATGGCGGAGAAGCCGGAAACAATCGCGAACCGATTGAAAACCTTCAAGGTGAATGTCGGCGGTCTTGGCACGTGGATACTGACCGTGCGCGAACAGCCGCTTACGTTGGATTATCTGATCGTCGCGTCTCCGGACAGCAAGCTCCCGAGAGCGAAAGCGACTATGCTTGAGAAGATCAAGCACGAGCTAGGCGCTTACGTCGCCTCTTATACCGAAGATTACGATAGCATCGGAAGCACGGAAGACGGCGGGCGTTCCGTCACAGTTTGGGTAACTACGGGAAGGGACCAGGCGCAAGTGATGAAAGGGCTGATTGACGACACGTTTACGCCCGACACGAACATATCGGTAAATTTAAGGCTGGTTCCGGGCGGCATCCTGCTTCCAGCTGTCTTGGCTGGCGAAGGACCTGATGTTGCCTTGCAGGCCGGCGAGGATCTCCCTGTCAATTATGCGATGAGGAACGCCGCAGCCGATTTGACTGTCTTCCCTGATTTCGAGGAAGTCGCCGCAAGGTTTCGCGGTAGCGCAATAACTCCTTACACCTATGACGGAGGGGTATATGCGCTGCCGGAGCAGCAGACCTTCCCGATGCTGTTCTACCGCAAGGATATTCTCAAAGAGGTGGGCTTGGAGCCTCCAAAGACATGGCAGGATGTGTATAACATGATCTCGGTGCTGCAGAAGCACAACATGGAGTTTTATTTGCCGATCGAATCGGCTACGAACAATGCGACTCTGGTTCCGAATGCGGCGTTCGCCATGCTGCTCTACCAGAACGGCGGCCAGTTCTACCGGGACAATGACATGAAGAGCGCACTCGACTCCGAGATTTCAATGCAGGTTTTCAAGCGCTGGACGCAATTTTATACAAACTACAAGTTTCCGCTGCAAGCGGATTTCGCTAATCGGTTCCGGACTGGAGAGATGCCTATCGGCATTGCCGATTATACAACGTACAATATGCTGACGGTTATGGCGCCGGAGATCAAAGGGTTATGGGACTTTACCATCGTACCCGGCACCGAGCGCGAAGACGGATCTTTAAGTCATGAGGTCGCCAGCCATACGACCGCGGTCATGATGCTAGATAATGCCGACGACAAGGACGCGGCATGGTCATTCATGAAGTGGTGGACAGAAAAGGATACCCAAATCGATTACGGACGAGAGCTGGAAGGGTTGCTCGGCGAGGCTGCTCGCTATCCGACAGCCAACATCGAAGCGTTGGAGCAGCTGCCATGGCCAATCAAGGATTTCAATAATCTGGAACGCCAATGGCAATGGGTGAGGGGCATACCTCAAGTGCCAGGCGGGTATTTCACCGGCAGACATCTGGATAACGCCTTCCGGAGCGTCGTGAACCAGAGTGAGAATCCGCGCGAAGCCCTCTCGGATTATATTTTGTACATGAATGATGAAATCGCACTCAAGCGGAAGGAATTCAATCTGCAGAATTAGTTAGGGGGTGGAAGCCGATGCAATCAGAAGTAAACCGTCATGCCGCGTCGAGCCTCATCCAGGCAAAGAAGCCGTCACGACTCGCCAATGTTGCCCGAGAGCTTCGAAAAAACAAGCACTACTACTTGCTGATGAGTCCGTACATGCTGATCTTCTTCACTTTTACGGTCATTCCAGTCGTCATCTCGCTGGCACTCAGTTTCTTTTATTTTAACATGCTGGAGTTTCCGAGATTCGTAGGTTGGCAGAATTACTCCCGGTTGTTCTTAGGCGACGATGTGTTCATGATCGCCCTGAAGAATACGTTCATGTTCGCAGTCGTGACCGGTCCGGTCAGTTATATTGCGTGTTTTCTCTTCGCCTGGATTATCAATGAACTGTCGCCCAAGGTCAGAGCGTTTATGACACTTGTGTTCTATGCCCCGTCCATTTCGGGCAACGTTTTCTTTATTTGGCTGATCGTATTCTCTGGAGACAGCTACGGTTATTTGAACGGGTTCCTCATGAGATTCGGTTTTATTCTCGAACCGATTCAATGGCTTTCGAACGAGCAATATATACTGCCTATTATTATCATCGTCCAGTTGTGGCTTAGCCTGGGCACCAGCTTCCTGGCTTTCATCGCAGGTCTTCAGACGATCGATCGATTGCTGATCGAAGCGGGAGCCGTAGATGGCATCAAGAACCGCTGGCAGGAGCTTTGGTTCATCACGCTGCCGTCCATGCGGCCGCAGCTGATGTTCGGAGCTGTTATGCAGATTACAGGCTCGCTTGCGGTCGCCGATATATCGATCGCGCTAGCCGGATTTCCAAGCGTTAACTATGCGGGGCATACCATCGTAACGCACTTGATGGACTTCGGCACGATCCGCTTCGAGATGGGTTACGCATCTGCTATCGCGACATTGCTCTTCTGCATTATGATCGGCGCCAATAAGTTGACGCAAAAACTGTTGCGAAAGGTAGGTGAATAAAATTGGTCATGAGGATGCTAGGTTTATTCCGGACCCCCAGGCGGCTTAACCGATCCTTTACCGTCAGTTTTTTACTGTTAGCGCTTCTTACCGTTTTTGGCGCGTTTATGGCGCTCCCGCTCATCTATGCTGTCAACAACGCATTCAAGCCGCTTGACGAACTGTTTGTTTTCCCGCCGCGGTTTCTGGTCAACAATCCGACGCTGGACAATTTCTTCGACCTGTTCGCCCTGATGGGGAACTCATGGGTACCGCTTTCCCGCTATATTGCCAATACCCTGTTTATTACGATCGTCGGGACGATTGGCCATATTCTGCTGGCGTCTGCGGCGGCCTATCCTTTGGCGAAATACCGCTTCTGGGGATCGGGGACTTTGTTCTCTATCGTCATATTGTCCCTGATGTTCTCGGGCCATGTTACCGCGATACCGAACTATATAGTCATGTCCTGGCTCGGCTGGATCAACACGCACGCCTCGGTTATCGTGCCGTCTCTCGCCTTCCCTCTCGGACTGTTCCTTATGAAGCAATTCATGGAACAGATTCCGGATGCGCTGCTGGAAGCCGCCAAAATTGATGGAGCGAACGAGTACAGGATTTATTGGAGCATCGTCATGCCGAACGTGAAGCCCGCATGGCTGACGCTTATGATTTTGCAGTTCCCCGCATTATGGGGGACAGATGGAGGCAACTTCATATATAGCGAGAACCTGAAGACGCTCCATTACACGCTTGGCCAAATCTCGGCAGGCGGTATCGCTCGCGCAGGCGTCGGAGCGGCGGTCGCCCTTCTCTTGATGATCGTTCCGATTACGCTCTTTATCATTTCTCAGAGCAGTGTCATGCAGACGATGGCTACTTCCGGGATGAAAGAGTAGAAAGGATGAGACGAGATGTTGAGCAGCATTTATAAAACAAGGACACTTGTCCTCACAACGCTCATCTGTTTGCTAAGCATTGGAATGGGAAGCGCAATCGTGCATGCCGAAGAAGCTCCAGCTTCCTATAATTATTCCTACTGGGGAGACACTGTCGCCTCGCCTGCAGCCTATCGGGCAACGGCTATCCTGAATGGCGACAGTCTGGGCGTCGGACCATTTAAGGAACCGAACGATATACACGTTACGGCAGACAAGCAAATTTATGTGCTAGACTCCGGCAATAATCGCATCGTGGTGTTGGATGCGAGTTTCAAGCTGGTTCGAATCATCGATTCCTTCGACGGGGACGGGGGGCCTGATCAGTTTATGAACCCCCAGGGCCTGTTCGTAACCGAAGACAAGCATATATACGTCGCGGATACGGGCAATAAAAGGATGGTCCACCTCAATTCGAACGGCAAGCTTGCGAAGGTGATCGAGAATCCCGAGTCCGAGCTCTTTCAGGAGAAGTTTCAGTTCCAGCCTGCTCGTGTCGTTGTCGACAAAGCCCAGCGGATTTATGTCATGGCCGTCGGCGTATTTGACGGGTTTATGGAGTTCAACGCTAGCGGCGAGTTTTCAACGTTCATCGGCGCGAACCGCGTAAGGGTCGATCCGGCTGAGCTGTTATGGAAACGGCTTTCGACACGTACCCAGCGGAGCCGGATGGTCATGTTTACGCCTACGGAATTTACGAACCTGGATATTGACGATGAAGGATTTATTTATGCGACAAACGGCGACAGGTTCGGAGATACGATTAAGAAATTAAACGCCCAGGGGAACGATATTTTGAGGCGAACGGGGTATTTCAACCCGCGCGGCGACATCGCTGCCACGTCTCAGATGGACGTTTCGAGACTGATCGACATCGATGTCGCGGACAACGAAATCTATTCGGTGCTTGATTCCAGGCGCGGACGGATATTCACATACAACGGAGATGGACATTTCATGTATGTATTCGGCGGTCTGGGCAACCGGCTGGGCGAATTCAACACGCCGTCAGCCATCGAACGTGTAGGCGATCAGTTTCTCGTTCTGGACAAGGGGCTTGGGGAAATCACTTTATTCGAAACAACGGAATACGGCCGGACTCTTAACGAAGCCGTCCGAAGCTACTACAGGGGCGATGAAGAGGCTGCATTCTCCTTATTTCAGAAGTCGATCCATATGAACGCTAACCTGGAATTCGCTTATGCCGGTATCGGCAAAGCGCTGCTTCGGCAAGGGAAATACGCAGAGGCGATGAAATATTTCAAACAAAGCAAGGATCAGCTGAACTTTTCGAAGGCATTCCTGCTTTATCGCAAAGAAGTGCTGCGCGAATACTTCCCTGCAATCATGACCGGCATTGTCTTGATCGTTCTCGGTACAATCACGTTCAGGAAACTTCGGCGATGGAAAGGAGGAAGGAAACGTGCCGCAATTGAACAGTGAACTGCTTAAACACCCATTTTATCTGATTCTCCATCCGTTTAACGGTTATTGGGATTTGAAGTATGAATGGAACAAAAAAACGAACCTGATCGTTTCTTTCTCGATCTTGTTCCTTTTGGCCGTTACCAATATCATGAGCAGCCAGTATAGCGGATTCCTCGTCAATATATACAATCCTGCGAACATGAACAGCTTGATGGAGGTACTGTATGTCCTGCTTCCGGTGTTGTTCTGGTGTGTGGCCAATTGGTCGCTCACGACCTTGATGGACGGAGAAGGGAGGTTTGTCGAAATTTTTACGTCGACCTGCTTTGCCTTCCTTCCAATGGTTATCATCCCATTCCCCTGGATTTGGTTAAGCAACGTGATCTCGATCCAGGAAACGGGCTTCTATTATTTTTCGCACAGCATCGCCCTTATCTGGTCATTGTACCTGTTGTTCGTCGGGAATATGACGGTTCATCAATTTACGCCGTCAAAAACCATAGGTACCTTACTGTTATCGGTTGTCGCCATGGGGTTTCTGGCATTCCTGTGCTTGCTTTTCTTCAGTTTGATTCAGCAGATTTTATCATTTGTATCAACGATTTATCAGGAAATTGACCTGAGAAGCTAAGGAAGGAGGCATGCGCAGTCATGAATTTAAAAAAATATGCCTTGCTGACTTCGTTGTTCCTGCTCGGAATAATGACTGCTGGGTGTGAGGGCTCCGTCTCTGATAAACAAACGGAAGCAACCCGTTCCGTTGCAGCGGAATTTGTTAAGGGAAAGGCTCTGCCCGTTTCCTTCACGGATCCTCGAGTCGCGGATATGAAAGGCGTTGCGGCGAACAATCGCCTGCAATTATTCGCGGACGATCAGTCGGGAGTTATTGCCGTCCTCGATAAAAGCAGCGGAGAAGTATGGTACAGCAACCCACCGGAGCGGGAAGCCGATAAACTGGCGACAGGAATTAACAAAGATTTATTATCCGCCCAATTGAAACTCGATTTCCATAACGCTTTCGGCCAGCTCAGCTCGGTCAACTCCTATACGGATAGTGTCATTCATAAGCAATTCAGATTCGAAAGCATTCCTAACGGCATCAGAGTGACTTATCAATTCGGAACGGACGAGAAAACGGCTGACGATATTCCAAGCAAGCTGACGAAAGAACGCCTGGAGGAGCTTAAGGGGAAAGTGGATAAAACGGGACAGCGCGCGCTGATGATTGCCTACAAAGAGGACACCGACCCTTCTGTATATGTGCGAAATCAATCATTAGCCGGGATTCAACTGACTAGGACTCTCCAGGCATTCGAAGATGCCGGTTATACGAATGAAGATTTCCAGAAAGATCTCAAGGCGTTTCAACTGGAGCAAACCAAACCCGAGCCTCGTATATTCCTTGCCTCGATTGAGTATACCTTGGATGGCGATAGTCTCGTAGTTAGGGTGCCGGCTTCCGGAATACATTACTCAGATGAATATCCGATCCACACGATATCGGTCCTTGGTTTCTTCGGCGCGGAAGGAGAGGATTCGGAGGGTTCCTTATTTGTACCTGACGGATCCGGAGCGCTCATTCATTTCAACAATGGCAAAACGAATTATTCGTCATTCGAACAAAGGATCTATGGACCCGATCTAACGATGGATAGTGCCGATGATAGCGTCTGGGAAGAAAAAGCCAGATTGCCGGTATTCGGAATGATTCGCAAGGATGAAGCCTTTCTTGGCATTATTGAAGAAGGCGATTCAGTCGCAAGCATTCATGCCGATGTAAGCGGCAGACTGAATAGCTATAATTACATTTATCCAAGCTTTTATGTGGTCAATAAGGATCAGGTCTCCCTGGACGCGAACGGTCAGGAACGTTCCTTGCCTAGGTATCAAGAGAATCCGACAAAATCGGACTTTACGATCCGTTACGCTTTCCTAAGCGGGGATGAAGCTACTTATTCCGGAATGGCGCAATACTATCAACAGTATTTGATCAAAACGCATGGACTTCCCGAACCGAAGTCCGCAAGCGATTCCATTTCCGAAGTGGATGTGCCGTTTTATTTGCAGCTGATCGGAAGCATCGCCAAAAATAAGCATGCGGCGGGAATTCCCTATAAGGCGCTCGAACCTCTGACAACTTTTGCACAAGCAGAGGATATCGTAGATCAGATGCAGAACCGCAATATTCGCCATATTAAGCTTCAGTATTCGGGTTGGTTCAACAATGGTCTTGATCATCAGGTTCCGGATCGTGTTTCGGTCGATAGAGCAGTAGGAGGGAGCAAAGCGCTTCGGGAATTTATCTCTTTCGCTCGGGACAAGGACCTTTCCTTTTTCCCAGACGTCTACATCGCAGAGGCGCGTACGAGCGATGGTTTCGATGTAAGAAAGGAAGCTTCCAGAACATTAAGGGGAGAGCCTGCCGAGATCTACCCGATTGAACCGGTCTTGAATCAGCGCGACCGCAGCAAAGCTCCGTCCTATGTTGTATCACCGCGTAATATTTTGGAGGTTGTGGATTCCATGCTGAACGAGCTCGACGACTATCGTTTCGAAGGGATATCACTGCAGGATCTGGGTAGCCGGTTGAATACCGACTATCGGACAAACCGTCAGGTTGACCGAACGGAGTCCGAAACGATATCGAAAGAGGCGCTGACCAAGATTCGCGAGCAAAATCTCGAGATTATGGCGAATGGCGGAAACGCATATGCGTTTCCATACGTTACGGATATTACGAATGCGCCGATGACGAATAGCGGCTTCAAGATTGAAGACGAAGAAATTCCATTCTATCAAATAGTCGTTCGTGGATATATCGACTATACGGGCAAGCCTTATAATTTGTCGACCTACACCGACATGAACCAGTATATATTGAAGTGTCTTGAATATGGATCCGGCGTTTACTTTAAATGGATTCACGAACCGAATGATAAAGTAAAGGATACAGATTACGATGACTTGTACGCCGTTAATTACGAGCAATGGCTGGACCAGGCT
Source organism: Paenibacillus sp. MDMC362 (assembly GCF_003269305.1). Taxonomy (NCBI): domain Bacteria; kingdom Bacillati; phylum Bacillota; class Bacilli; order Caryophanales; family Paenibacillaceae; genus Paenibacillus; species Paenibacillus sp. MDMC362. The sequence goes on along the minus strand of NZ_QLYT01000037.1, from coordinate 37,864 downwards.
GCACAGATCTATGGGAATGTGAATGAAGTTCTGGGCAAAGTGCAGAACCAGAAAATCATTTCGCACGAGAAATTAAGCGACGGCGTCTTAAAAACCGTTTATGAGAACGGTATCTATGTCATTGTGAACTACAATCGATCAATGGTACAGGCGGATGGCCTAAACGTCGAAGCTGGAGGTTATGTAATGGGTGGTGTAAAAAAATGAAATCCATACTAAAACTTCGCCTGCTGAAAAGGTCTTACGCGGGAAAAAAGGCACAATGGGGTTTTCTTTACATTTTGCCATGGCTGCTTGGATTTATTCTCTTTTTCTTTGTACCTTTGTTTAGTTCATTGCGATTCAGCTTGAGCTCGATAACGGCTAATTCGGAAGGGATCACAGTTAAATACATTGGATTCAAAAACTACGTGGAAGCCCTAACGGTTAACACTAGCTTCAACCGTGTTTTAACCGAGTCGATCGTGAATATCCTGGTCAATATTCCGCTGATTGTCATTTTCAGTTTATTCTTGGCGGTGTTGCTGAACCAGAAATTCATCGGAAGATCTGCTGCCCGGGCGATCTTCTTCCTTCCCGTCATTCTGGCATCCGGCGTAATTATGAATCTGGAGAGCACAAGCCTGGTACAAGCGATAAGCGATGCAAGTTCAGGTGCAAAGGTCGTTCGTTCGTTGCAGAGTTTTGAATTGGAGAAGCTGATGCTACAAGCCGGGGTTAGCGAATGGATCGTCAATTACCTCACAGGTTCCGTTGACCGTATCTATCAGATTGTCAGCCAATCGGGAGTTCAAATTCTGATCTTCCTCGCGGGAATCCAGACCATCTCGCCGCAGCTGTACGAAGCCTCCAAGATGGAAGGGGCAACCGGCTACGAGGCCTTCTGGAAAATTACGTTTCCGATGGTCAGTCCGCTTATTCTGGTCAATGTGATTTATACCATTGTAGATTCGGTCTCCACCAACGAAATAACGGACTTGATTCTGGACACCGGTTTTTCCGCTTTTAATTTCGGACTTAGCTCGGCGATGGCAACGATCTACTTTCTGTCTGTTGCTCTAATCTTGTTGGTAAGCACCTATCTGATATCGAGGAAAGTTTTTTATTATGATTAGGGGGGATGTACGAGTGCGCAATTCCCGGCTGTTATCGGTAGAATCTTGGAAAAGGTGGTTGTGGTCATTCGTCCGCATTGTATTGATTGTAGGACTGTCGTTTTTGATTTTGTATCCGATCTTGCAAAAAATTTCGACAGCGATAAAAGATAAGGAAGATCTCTATTCGCCGATCGTGGTGTGGGTCCCTATCCATTTTACTTGGGATAATTTCAAGCAGGCGATCACAATTATGGATTACTGGGACACATTGGTTAATACCTTTGCGCTGTCAGCCTCAACTACAATCCTTACCGCGGCAACATGCGCTTTGGCTGGTTACGGATTTGCTCGGCTAAAATTCAAAGGAAGCAATCTGTTGTTTGCCGGAGTCATTCTGACCATATTGGTTCCGCCTTCGACGATTCTCATTCCCCTTTATCTCAATCTGAAGGATTTTACGCTAATGGGGCTAATTCCATTGCTTACAGGCAAATCCGCCAACCTGCTGAATACCTACTGGCCGTTCATATTGACAGCCTTGACAGCCAATTCGCTGAAGGCGGGACTTTATATTTTTATATTCCGACAATTTTTCAGAGGAATTCCCAAAGAGGTTGAGGAAGCCGCTTATATCGATGGCGCGGGGGTCGGGAAGACATTTTCCCGAATCATGCTGCCGAACGCGATCCCGGCGATCATCACGGTGCTGCTCTTTTCGTTCGTGTGGCAATGGAACGATAGCTTCTTTACGACAACGTATCTGGCTTCAGGCAAGGTCATGTCCGTTCAGCTGGCTGCTTTGCCATACAACCTAAACAGTCTTGTTAGCGGAGGCTCCACCCAGTCAGATCCTTTCTATTTGAGCATGGTGCAGGATACAGGTATTCTGCTCGCTATCCTGCCGCTTATTATCATTTATTTCTTTGTGCAGCGGTACTTCGTTGAAGGGATCGAGCGCACAGGCATTGTCGGCTAATCATTTTGATAACGTATTCCTATTAGGAGAGCCGGCGTGGTAATGAAAGAAATTAGCGGTGGTGGACTTGCGTCCATGTTGAAGAGCAGCATTCAGCTCAAAAGCCTGGACGGCTGGACGGCGTAAGCTCCGGGCTAAAGCTCAGTGAAGAGGAAATGCAATGGTGGCGCGATGCGAAGCTCGGTCTGTTCTTCCATTGAATGGGCCATGTTCAACGAGAAGATTCCAGGGGACGAATACGCGAAGCTAGCGGAGAGGTTCGACCCGCAGCATTGGAACCCGGAGCGAATGGCACAACTTGACAGGGAAGCAGGATGCGATATTCCGTCATGGTCACCCGCCATCACGATGGATTCGCGCTCTGGGACAGCCCTGGCAGCTACGAGCGGCCATTCGCGATTTCGTGATAGAATACACGGACATCTTCCGGAACGCCTGACTGCACGTCGGCTTGTATTAATCGCCAATGGTTGGAAGTTTCTGGGCTACTTCGAGCCAGTGAAGCTTGTAGATAATGCAGCGCTGATGAAGGAGCAATGCTACGCTCAGTTCAAGGAGCTCACCATCCGGTACGGGCAAATCGATATTTTATCGTATGACGGGGGCTGGCAGGCTCATACCGGAACGGATGCCGATGTGGCCTGGTTCTGCTGAGCCGGTGGAGGTGAACGGGATGGTTCGGCGCCATCAGCCGACATGCGTGATCAATCCACGGTCCGGATGGACCGGCGATTTTCAATGCGACGAAGGCACGCACGCTATCACCGGGAACATTCTTCCGATTGACTGGGAGAAATGTTCTTCCATCGGTATGCATTGGTCCTATGATCCAAAAGAATGGGTAATGCCGCTGGAAGAAATCATCAAAACTATGATTGACTGTTTCGTCCGCGGTGGCAATGTGCTGCTGAACGTTGCTCCCAATCCGGACGGGGAGATCCCCCTAGCCAGTCGAACGGCTCAAACAAATCGGCGTGTTTATGAAGAAAAACGGCGAAGTCATCTACGGGACGACAGCGGGGCCGATGGAGCCGGTCGATCAAATCTACGGAATGACCCGTAGAGGACATAATCTCTATTTACATGTGCAAGACATGGAGACATTCGAAAACATCGGAGTGCTGCCGCTTGAACAACGAATCGCGCGTTGCCGGCTGCTAGACGGCAGCGAGATTCCTTTCGTGCAGAACGAGCAGGGGATTGAAATTCGAGTTCCGAAGGAGAATTGGGAACCGCTCGATACTGTAGTCAGGCTGGAGATTCAAGAATAAAGCCGACCGGCAAGCAACAATACCTTGGAAATTTATATATTAAAAAATTCCGTGAACTTATTGCGTCCACGGAATTTGTTCTTTACGAAGCTCTTTCCTCGTTCATTACTTTTTTGTTGTACGGGATATTTTGATTTTTATAAGAGTGTTGATGAGGTATAATTTTGGTAGGATAATAGTTTCGACTCATTCGTAAGACTCTTGTTGTAAGCGCCACCATAGAAGTACTCTAGCATCCGAAAGGAGACCTGGAATGGGAAGCAAGTTCCTCGCCGCGGTTAGGAAAACGAACAATATCCGGCTCAAGAACAAGATGATCATTTCCATCGTGGCAGTGGTGTTCATCCCGGTTCTTCTCGTGGGCATTATCTTGACGACTTCCTACCGTCAGAGCGTACTTGATCAGGCTACACAGCAAACCATGAACAACGTGGATAAGATCAAGAAGCAAGTAATGGACATTCTTCAAATGCCGATTGAAATATCGAACAACTTGCAAGTGGACGACAGGTTATCCAATATGGTCAATTCCCGCTATGAGACCACGTTTGACCTGGTTACAGCCTATTGGGATTTTCGCTATTTCCGGGACTGCGTGCAGCTATACAAGGAAATCCAAAACATCCGCTTCTATACGGATTCTCCGATGCCGATCAGCAACTGGGAATTTCTAAGCGCAGATGAGTCTGTCAAGAATTCGGAATGGTATCAAGAGGCGTTAGACAAATCCAGTTCGTATATCGGTTGGCATTACATCACGGATGAGACGATGGAAAATCGCCCTTATCTCAGCCTCGTTCGAAGGATTGATTTTCCGCTGTACCGTTCCCACGGAGTGCTGGTCATCAATTTGGATCAGGATGAACTGAGTGGGATTCTAAGCCAGGAACCATTCGATACGATGATTTTCGATGCGAAGGGCTTAATTGTCTCTGCCAAAAACCCGCAGTGGGTCGGGCGGAATATCGACAACATGGATTTCGCCAAGGATCTGATCGATAAACCGAATGGCGCCTACGAATTTAATTATGAGGGAAAACCCTCGAAGATCGTGGTGGAAGAGGTGGTTCCGCCATATAGCCGGAACGGGCTCAAAGTCGTTTCGGTTTTTACGATCGACAGTATCGTTTCCGACGCAAACCAGGTCAGCAGGCTGGGGTTTACCATCATTGTGGCCAGTTTGTCCATCGCGATCGTTCTAATTTACTTCACCTCCTCCTATTTGTCCCACAGACTGCTTCTGCTTAATAAGGTGTTGAACAAAGTCTCCATGGGTAATCTGAACGTGGAGTCGGATGTGGATGGAAACGATGAGATTGGCGCGTTATCCAAACAGTTCAACCATATGCTTGCCAGCATCCGTAGCCTGATGGAAGAGGTGAGAGAGTCCCACGTGCAAAAAAACTTGCTGGAACTGCGGCAGCGCGACATCAAGCTGAAGATGATGGCGAGCCAAATCAACCCGCACTTTCTGTTCAATGCGCTGGAGTCCATTCGAATGAAAGCGTTTGTAAAGGGAGATGCGGAAATTTCCAATGTCGTGCATCTCTTGGGGAAACTAATGAGGCGCAGCATTGAAGTCGGAGATCGCAAGATCACGCTTGAGGAAGAGTTTGATATTGTGCGCTGCTATTTGGAACTTCAGAAATTCCGTTTCGACGACGAACGTTTGACTTACAAACTCCATCTGGATCATTCAGCAAAGAAAGTGGAGATTCCGCCGCTCATCGTTCAACCTCTAGTAGAAAATGCTGTATTGCACGGTATGGAGGATGTTGAAGAAAAGGGACTTGTAATCATAGATGCGCGTGTGGTGTCGGACCGGGTTGTGATTACGGTGGAGGACAACGGGTGCGGTATACCGGAAGACAAAATGCAGGCAATCGAGCGATCATTCCAGAATATGGAGGATGCCGAGGAGCATCGGATAGGACTCCGAAACGTGCATCAGCGGCTTATTCTTTCTTACGGAGAAAGCTTCGGGCTAAAGTTGGAATGCCCGCCGGGATCAGGTACGCGCATAACATTTTCCATACCGTTGGGAGGAAATTTGCATGTATAAAGTGCTAGTGGTCGACGATGAACCGGCAATCCGGCAGGGGCTTCTGAAAATTGTCGATTGGGAAACGCTTGGTTTCCGCGTAGTAGGAGACGTTTCAAACGGAAGAAAAGCGGTTGCCCTCCATCATGAGCTATCTCCCGAATTGATCGTCATTGATATTCGGATGCCGCGGATGGATGGACTTCAAGCGATCCGCGAAATTCGCAAGACGGATGGGGATTGCCAATTTCTTATTCTGAGTGGATACTCCGATTTTGCCTACGCCAAGCAAGCCATCAAGATGAATGTGAGCGGTTATGTGCTCAAGCCGATCGATGTAGAGGAGTTAAGGGAGGAGCTGCTACGCATCAGATCCAAACTGGACCGGCTGTCAGGTCGCGCAAATTTGTCCGAATTCCATGCTGATGCGCTGCGGGAGGAACTTATCCTTAAGTTGATCGCGGCTGATCCGGCTGACGCTCCGGAACTGGCAAGCGAACTAGTACCCTTAACCAGCTTCGCAGGGAAATCCAAACAGATTCTATTGGTTGAGGCTGAGGAAATCTCTCAAGCAGGGCTTGTGTATCTAGAGTCGGTCAAGACGAGATGGTTGGAAGCCGCGGAGACAGAGGGCTTCGGATACGGGTTTCAAACCGGCCCGTATATTGGATTCCTATTGAAGGAAGATCTGAACCGGCACGAAACCAAAAACGAATGGACCCAGCTTTTGAAAGACGCCTGCGGGCTTAAGCTGGGCTTCACTGCCGCTGCTGGACGGATTGTCTATGAGCTTGCGGATACCCGTCAATCGTACGAGGATGCCTTGGGATTATTGAAAAACCGTTTCCTGCTTGCCGAAGGGCAGATCCACATGGTGACGGAACCTGTCTTGAGCCATATTGCGACGGAGTCGTACAGACATGCTCCTCCGGATTTGGAGGCGCTCTCAACCAAGCTTTTCTATATGCTGGATCTCGGCAGACGCGAGGGGGTGGCGGAGACGCTTGAGGAAGCGGGAAGGGCACTCGTGGCTTACGATTCTTCCGAAACTGCGATCAAGACCGGCCTGGCCAAAATGTTGTCCGTCGCGCTAAGCAAGCTGGCTGCTCTCCATCAAAGCGTCGATATCCAAGAATATGCGCCCCTACTGGCCGAGCTTTATCAGCACACGCATTACGATAGGGTGATGAGCGCCGCTCATTCCCAGCTCGCCGAACTGGCGGGAAGGCTGGGGGGGAAGGGAAGCCTGCCCGTTGTCAAGCAAGTGATGGATTTTATCCAAAGGCATTACCAAGAAAATCTAAAGCTGGAGATGATGGCGGAGATGTACAATTACAACAAAGGATATTTGGGCAGAATGTTCAAGCAGCATACGGGCGACTCATTCCATACCTTCTTGGATAAAGTCCGTATTCAGCAAGCGATCCGGTTCCTCAGGGAAGGACACAAGGTTTATGAGGTCTCAGAGCTCGTAGGTTACCCCAATGTGGATTATTTCCATAGCAAATTCAAGAAATATGTAGGCGCTTCCCCCTCTTCGATCAAAGGCTCTCCTTCCCAGATCGAGAAATTTTCATTGGAAACATCATAGATTTAAAGTAGAGGGCGGGATATCATGAAAGCCAGCAAAAGAAAAGTGGCAAGCCTTTTAATGATCGGAGCACTTCTGGCAGCTATCGGCTGCAGAGAAGGAACGGACTCCGATAGTTCAGACTCGGTGGACGCATCGCCGAACAAAGATCTAACACCCATGACGATCACTTACGCAGCAGGCGACAATAACCCGCTTTGGGACGACATGCAAAGCGAGGTCGGCAAGCTCATCACAGAAAAAACCGGCATCTCGATGAGAGCTCAATTTCCGTTGAGCGGGAGTGATACGGATATGTTCGCGCTAATGGTGGCAAACAACGAATATCCGGACATGGTTTCGGCAAAAGGCAGCGTAGGCAAGCTGAAGGACGCTGGCGCATTGATCGATTTGACGCCACTCATAGAAGAGCATGCGCCGAACATCAAGAAGGTCTATGGTGAATACATGAAGCGTTTGGTCTGGAGCAATGACGATCATGGTATATATGTCTTGCCGTCAGCACCGATAAACCAAACCTACTTCAAAGCAGGAACAGGCTTCGAGCTGCAGCACGCCGTATTAAAGGAGCTGAACTATCCACAGATCAGGACGGTGCAGGATTTCGAGAATGCTCTCAAAGCTTATTATGATAAACATAAAACTACGGCCGACGGTCAACCGATCATTCCCTTGTCCCTGAACGGAGGGGGATGGCAATTTTTGATTAGTGTCACCAACCCGGCCGTCGCAACGACTGGCGTACCGGATGAAGGCGAATTTTATATCGATCCGGATACTTATAACGCGAAGCTCCATTACTTGCGCCCGGAAGAGAAGGAATACTTTCGATGGCTGAACCATATGCACGACATCGGCCTGCTGGACCCGGAGAGCTTCGTTCAGAAGCATGACCAGTACACGGCGAAGATTGCCAGCGGGCGCGTTCTAGGACTCATCGATAGGGATTGGGACTTCGCAGGTGAAGTAGCTGCATTGAAAAAGGAAGGCAAGTTTGATCAAACCTATGCCCACTTCCCGGTTACCTTGAATGAAACCTACAAGAGATATGACTACCAGAGCCCCGGATACTTGGCGGGAACCGGCATCTCAATCACGAAGAGTGCCAGAGACCCTGTTCGCATCATCCAGTTTCTCGATTTTCTGGCGTCCGATGAAGGGCAAGTACTGACCAACTGGGGAATCGAAGGCAAGCATTATAAAGTAGAAAACGGCAAACGTGTTATTCCGGAAGACATTCTGATTAGGAAAGTCAATGACAACTGGAACTTTAGAGAAACGACCGGCGTTGATATGTACCGATTTGGACCGAGCTACGGCGATGGTGTTAAGGATCCAACAGGCAACTATTACACCACCGTCTTCCCGGAACAAATCGAGAAGGAATACACGCAGGCAGACAGGGAGACACTGGCTGCTTACAACATCAAAAGCTACAGGGATCTGTGGCCGAACGAGGAAGAATTCCCGGTTAGACCCTGGGGATCGGCATGGAATATCAACATGGTGACCAGCTCTGAAGCGCATGCCATCTTCCAAAAATGCCAAGACATTGTGAGAAGGCGCATTACTCAAGCGATTCTGACAGAGCCTGAACAATTCGACGCCATTTGGGACGAGTTCATGAAGGAGCTGGAGAGGGCAGGCGTCGAGAAGCTGAACGAAGAGTTTACCAAGCTGGTGAAGGACCGCGTGAAGCTTTGGAATGAATAAGTTGTATCTTTTTAGCGGTCGGGCGGACAATTTTCTGCCCGGCTGCTTTTCACATAGCGTGTGTTTCATTGAGTTCAAATAGCATCGGGGTACGTTGCAGTGTGTTTTTGAACAGGTACAAAAACCATCAAATCGGCAATTTGATAAAACGAGAACTTGAACACTCATCAACGTGATATTAGAGTCGAAAGTGAAAAGGCTTTTTTCAGTATTTCAGCGATGACGCGATGAATTGAAGGACCGAACGTGTTTCGCTTGGAAAGCTATTATTGACTTATCTTAGACTAATGGAGAGGACAAGGTCTTTTCCGCTCTGATAATCTTATGACATGGGAGCGAAACGGCCTCATTCTCGACAAGGCCGGCAGACGTGAGGATGACGGAACGATCGGCCTTCACGCAGATGTGGTCGTGCAAGGAGAAGAAGGGTAAATCTTTTATTTTACTCATCCCGGGCGTGTGAATGGGCATCATGAAGATTCGAACAGTTATGAAGCGCGACGCTCCTCCATTCAGGTGGCCAAGCTGGAGGTTGTGGACGGGGTGCTGATCTGTGACCGCGACAAGGATTTTGAGTTGAATCTTGGAGCGGATGATCGATAGAATTGAGGGAACATTCTCTAAGCTCGATTCCGGTATTTTTATGGGGAGAAAACAAGTCTATCCCATTGCAAAGATATATATTCTAGTTTGCTATTGCAAGCAGTTTTCTTTGCGCCTCCTGTACTTTTGTGCAGGGGGCGGTTTGAGGATAACTAGGCGTATGCCTAATACCATTATGTTCATCCGTCAATTCCGTTCGCTGCAGGCCGCCGATACTAACCATTCAAATTCTAATAGTTCTGTGAGCAAAAAAGCGCCATCAACCATTCGTTTCTGTGAAATCGAAGCTTGAGGGTGTTTTTTTATTTTTCTCAGATTGTAACCACATGTTATGAAAGCGCTTGAAAGGATTTATTTTGATATGATTTTAGGTTTACTTTATCGGGTGCAATGGAATGATCTCTATCGCTTATGATAAGTACAAATAAGAGAGGGTAAGCAATTACGTGCAAAGTGAAAGCTTACGAAGCTAGGAGGAGCACAAATGAAACCGTTAACAGAAGGTACCCCGAAAGAAAGGTCGACGCTAAAAAGGAACCGGTTCTGGTTCAAAGCATTCCAGCAGCGTTACTTGTACATGATGTCGCTTCCATTCGTAATATGGATTTTTATTTTCAGTTATGTACCTGTATGGGGCTGGCTTACCGCTTTTCAAAATTACAAACCGAAAGATTCTATTCTAGATCAGAAATGGGTCGGCTTTGAGAATTTCATTGAATTATTCCAAGATGAAAGATTTTATATTGTTTTGCGAAATACGCTGGCCATGAGTACGATGGGACTACTTGTAGGCTTCACGGTTCCTGTTATATTCGCATTAATGTTAAACGAGATGAAAGGTCAGTTTTTTAAACGGTCAGTTCAAACGATTTCGTATTTGCCTCACTTTGTTTCATGGGTTGTCGTAGCCGGACTCGTATATAAGATGCTTTCGACAGACGGCGGAGCGGTGAACCAATTGCTCATGTGGCTTAATATTATCGACCAGCCTATTCAATTTATGGCTAAAGGCAATTTGTTCTGGGGAATTGTAACCGCTTCAGATTTATGGAAGGAAATGGGCTGGAACTCGATTATTTTCCTGGCAGCGATGGCTGGCATCGATCCCGAACTTTACGAAGCGTCAACGGTTGACGGCGCAGGCAGATTCCGCAAGATGTGGCATATTACGCTGCCTGGTATTCGTTCAACCTTCATGGTCCTTTTCATCTTGTCGATTGGACACTTAATCAGTATTGGCTTCGAGAAGCAGTTCTTGCTTGGCAACCCTCTGGTCTCTGATTATTCAGAGGTATTCGATCTGTATGCGCTTAAGTACGGTATTCAAATGAGCCGATATTCGTACGGTACGGCAATCGGTATATTCAATTCCGTAGTCAGCATCCTGTTAGTATTTATCGCGAACGGAATATACAAGAGAGTCACCAAAGAAACAGTTATATAGGAGGTGCGGCATATGCAAGGAGTTGTTCAAAAAAATATTGGCGATAAAATATTTGAAATATTCAACTATGTATTCATGGTGATGGTAGCTGTTGTAACTTTATATCCGTTTTTAAATGTACTCGCAATTTCATTTAACGATTCGGTGGATACCGTACGAGGCGGTCTGACGATTTACCCGCGAGAATTTACCTTAAAAAACTATGAAACGATTTTCGGCTTTGAGGGCTTGGTAACCGGCTTTAAGAACTCCGTCATCCGGACGGTAGTTGGTACGGTAATCGGGGTTGTGGCAGCGTCCATGGTGGCTTACACGTTAAGCCGTCCTGATTTTCAGGCCAGAAGATGGATGTCGATTGTGTTCGCTCTCACGATGTATTTCTCAGGCGGTCTCATTCCGGGTTTCCTACTGATGAAATACTTAGGCTTGATCGGAACTTTTTCCGTTTATATCATTCCTGCACTGCTTAGCGTTTGGAACGTGTTCGTTATCCGCTCCTATATCGACGGACTTCCATTTGCCCTTCAAGAATCTGCGAAAATTGACGGCGCGAATGATTGGACTATATATTGGAGAATTATTCTTCCGCTTTGTCAACCTGTATTGGCGACAATCGCATTGTTCATTGCTGTCGGACACTGGAATTCCTGGTTTGATACGTACTTATTCAATAACAGGAGTCCGGAAAATACGACGCTTCAGTTCGAGCTAATGAAGGTGCTGTTATCTACGCAGACGGGCAGCGATTACCGCGACCCGAACGCACAGCAAGCGATGGCGGCGGTATCGCCTGAATCCATTAAGATGGCGATTACGATCGTCGTTACCGTACCCATCTTGCTCGTATACCCATTCCTTCAAAAGTATTTTGTCAAAGGAATGACACTTGGCGCAGTAAAAAGCTAATCTAATTTTGGTAATAGCAGGTTTCCTGTTATATACATGCAAATTACTCAGATGAAAAAAGGGAGGTTTTAACGAAATGAAAAGAAAGATCCAAGTGGCACTTAGTCTGATGTTGGCCCTCGTGTTCGTATTCGTCACAGCATGCGGCAATTCGAATAATGAAGGCGAGAATAATACTAAGACGCCAGAAACAACGAATGAGACGGCAGCTGAGCCCATTACGATTCGCTTGGCTGCCGCTAACAACCCGAACTGGGATGACATGCAATCCGATGTCGGCAAATTTATTAAAGAAAAAACAGGCATTACAATTAAAGCAGAATTCCCTGTCGGCGGTTCCGACACTGACATGTTCGCACTTATGGTAGCAAACGATGAGTATCCGGATCTGGTTATGCCATCCGGCAGCGCGGGCAAATTGGTTGATGCAGGCGCTTTGATCGACCTTCGTCCATTGATCGAAGAGCATGGTCCTAACCTTAAAAAGGTTTACGGCGAATACTTTAACCGTCTTCGTTGGAGCGCGGATGATGACGCGATTTATATACTTCCGTCACTTGCCGCAGTTGGCCATACGTACTTTGATGCGGGCGGCGGTTTCCAATTGCAGCACCAAGTGCTTGAAGCAGCCGGCTACCCGGAAATCAAAACCGTTAAGGATTACGAAGCTGCAATCAAAGCATATATTGAGAAAAACCCAAAAACGGCAGATGGCCAACCGAATATCGGTTTGTCACTTAACGGTGGAGAATGGCAAATTCTGATTTCCGTTACAAACCCTGCGTTCTACGCAACTGGAGCACCGGACGACGGTGAGATGTTCATTAATCAAGATACGTATGAAGCTATTATGCACTACCAACGCCCTGAAGAAAGAGAATATTTCCGATGGCTGAACCACATGAACGATATCGGCTTGCTAGACCCGGAAAGCTTCATTCAAAAATACGATCAATATAAAGCAAAAATCGCTTCCGGCCGCGTTCTGGGTCTTATCGACCAACAATGGGATTACGCTCAAGCTGAGAACGCTTTGAAAGCTGAAGGCAAATTCTCGTCGACCTATGCTCGTTTCCCTGTAACATTGAACGAAACGTACCAGGATCATTCCTTCCAAGGTACGGGTTACCTTGCTGGCTGGGGTACTGGTATTACGAAAGATGCTCAAGATCCGGTTCGTTTGATCAAATTCCTGGATTACCTTGCTTCCGATGAAGGCCAGGTGCTTATTAACTGGGGTATTGAAGGCAAGCATTACAATGTGGTAGACGGCAAACGCGTCATTCCTGCCGATGTGCAAGAGCAAAAATCAAACGATAACAACACATTTGTGAAAACAACGGGTATCGGCAACTACAACCTATCCGCACGTTACGGTGACGGCGTGAAGGATCCGTCCGGGAACTACTACACGACGACATTCCCTGAGCAGATCCAATCCGCCTACTCGGAAGAAGACAAAAAGACGCTGGCGGCTTACGGCGCAACGACTTACAAGGATCTGTGGCCTTCTGATGATGCATTCCCTGAACGCAAATACGGCGCGGCATGGAATCTTCAGTTCGAGACGGGCTCCCAGGCGAACGTTATTTTCCAAAAAACGCAGGATATTATGAAGAAACGCATACCGGAAGCGATTTTGGCCAAGCCGGAAGATTTCGATAAGATCTATGATCAGTTCCTTAAGGACCTGGAAGACGCAGGCGTTGAGAAGCTGAATGAAGAATTTACAAAGATGGTGAAGGCCCGCGTTGAGCTTTGGTCGAAATAAATGCAAGGCGGATAAGCTCCCATTGAAGTATTTGGGCATATGCTGTAGGTAAAGAAAGGATTGCCTCTGACTGGCTTACTGGTCTCGGGGAATCCTTTTTTTGCTGGAATGATGCTCTCTGCAATTAGAACTTGAAATACAAATGGCTAAATCATGCTATTCAATGACTTGAAAATCAAGGTGCAAGCCTATGCCGTGTTTTATAATCCGAATTGTAAGACTTCGGTATTATCAAACTTTAGACAGATTAGGAGTTGTAACATGGAAACGTGCATCATCGCGAAGTATAGCAACCCGATAATTTCAGGCTTTTATCCCGACCCGAGCATCTGCCGAGTCGAAGATGATTATTATTTGGTCACTAGCTCATTTGGCTATTTCCCTGGAGTTCCGATATTTCATAGCAAGGATCTTGTCAGTTGGCGCCAGATCGGACATTGCCTCACTACCGAGCAGCAATTGCCGCTGGCTAACGCCTGGTTATCGGGAGGGATTTACGCCCCGACGATCCGCTATCACGACGGCTGGTTCTATATGGTCACGACGAATGTGAGCGGGGTCGGCAACTTCTATGTTCGTAGCCAACTGCCGGAAGGTCCTTGGTCCGAGATGATACCTGTCGCTCAGGGTGGCATCGATCCCTCTCTATTATTCGATGAAGGTGGCAGCGTATACTTTCAATCCACTTGTTCCGGCAGTGAAGGCAATGGCATTTATCAATGCGAGATTGACATATCGACCGGGCAAAAGTTGACGGAGAGCCGCCTGATCTGGAGGGGAACGGGCGGAGCGCATCCGGAAGCGCCTCATCTTTATAAGATCAATGAGCTTTATTACTTGTTGATTGCCGAAGGCGGGACGGAATACGGTCATATGGTGACGATAGCGAGAAGCGACGCTCCATATGGACCTTACGAACCATGCCCCCATAACCCGATACTAACTCATAGAAGTCGGAGCAGCAGCATTCATGCAACAGGCCATGCAGATCTGGTACAGGCCCATGACGGCAGCTGGTGGGCGGTTTTCTTGGGCATTAGACCGGTCTCCTATCCTTATCGGCATCATTTGGGCAGGGAAACGTTCCTGGCGCCCGTATCATGGACGGCTGACGGCTGGCCCATCATCGGTAATGGGGGAAGCGTCGAGAGCGTCATGGATGCTCCGCAGCTGACGGAGGTCCGGTGGCAGACGAACCCAACCCGAGATGATTTTGATGATTCAACCTTAAGCTTCGATTGGATGTTCCTACGGAATCCGGATCCGTCATGCTGGTCGCTAAGCGAATCTCCGGGGAATCTTGTATTGCGAGGAAACAAGACGTCGCTGGGCGATTCCGGCGCTCCAGCCTTTGTAGGTCGTCGTTTGCGCCACTGGTCAAGCAACATCTCCGCCTTGCTGAATTTTGAACCGCAGCACGAAGGCGAGGAAGCCGGACTTACCGTATTTATGAACGATAGCTATCATTACGATCTGGCTGTAAAGCGCCAAGAAGGGCGCAAGGTGATCGTATTCCGGCGTACCGTAGGATCCTTGAGTGCGGAGCACACGATGGAGTGTTCAGAGGGCCCTGTCATTCTTAAGGTTGAAGCGCAGCCGGAGTGGTTCCGCTTCAAGCTTCAGCAGGATTCATCCGACGTTCTTGATGTGGGATCCGGAGAATCGCATCTGCTTTCAACAGAGGTAGCGGGCGGATTTACGGGAGTCATCATTGCGATGTACGCCGTCTGCGAATCGGGTCAAGGTTCTCCGGCATGCTTTGATTGGTTCGAATATGAGCCGTTGAACGAATGAGGCACAGCTAAAGAATAATCAAGCTCGATCCGCGAGTGACCCATGAACGTATTCATGGGTCTTCTCGGCTAAACTCGATAGGAAGAAGAAGAGATGACCATGGATATTAGAAAAGGGGACTTAGGGTACGGTACCTATCGGAATCCGGTGCTAGCCGGAGACTATGCCGATCCTTCCGTATTGCGAGTAGGCAACGACTATTACATGACGCATTCCAGCTTTACATTCGCCCCAAGGCTCTTGATCTGGCATTCGAAGGATTTGGTCAACTGGCGTCCGGTTGGCAAGGCGCTGGATCGTTATATCGGGGATGTCTGGGCGCCGGATTTCATTGTGTATGAGGGTACGTATTATATCTATGTGCCTGTGGACGGGAAGATCGTGGCGCTGACGGCGCCGGCACCCGAAGGACCATGGAGCGAGCCTGTTCAGTTAGGTTTAGAAGCGATTGATCCAGGGCACGTGGTCGACCAAGAAGGCAATCGGTATTTGCATACCGGCGCTGGTTACATGACCAAGCTTTCCAAAGACGGTCTTTCGATTGAAGGGGAAACCGTTCATGTCTATGACGGATGGGAGTTTCCGGATGAATGGGTGGTGGAAGAAGGGATCTATGGCATCCTTCGCGGATGGCCTGCGCCGTGTATTCCATTCAATGGAAAAAGTGTTCATATGCGAATGCGCAATGTAGAGCACAAGATCATCTATTACTATAGTCATGACGGCAGCACATGGCGGAAGTTTCCGCATTCGTTCGAAGCATCAGGCTTTCATCACAATGCGCTGGGTGGCTACCTCGCCTTGCGGATCGGATTGGACGCATGCGGGGAAGGGAAGGTTATGTTCAAAAACTTCCAATACCGGACTCTTTAATTTGTATTCGAAAGCGGCGGACAACAAGGTACCGGGCCGCTTCCTTAAGCCCTGGTGCCTTATTCTTTTTGTCAAAAATACCAAATTTAACTAGACTAAATCATGCTATACCATGTCCAAAAAATCAAGGTTCACTATTCAACCTGTTGATAAAGTAGTGATGTAAGAAAACATGTGAGAAGAGGAGGCGGCGTGGTTATTTAAATGAAAACGTTTTCATTCTTCAACTTTCAACAAGGGCAAGTGGCATGAAACCAAAAAGAAAACATTGAAGAAGGAGATTAGCTTGATGAAAACAAGGAAAATTTCGCGTGGCTTCACCCAAAAAATGATTTCCTTATGTAAGTCCGCTTCACTTCTGGTCATGGCCGCCGCATTGACGGTAAGCATGGGCCCTTCCTTGGCGCCCCCCGACAAGGCATTCGCAGCGGATTTGACTGGAAGCACATCGGCGACCGTACAATCGGACACTGTGCCGGTGACAACGCAAGCCTATGATTGGGGCAGGGTGAAGATCGTCGGCGGCGGATTTATTCCGGGCATTATTTTCAACGAGAAGGAGAAGGATCTCATCTATGCCCGCACGGACATGGGGGGCGCGTATCGCTGGGACTCGGCGACCAAGACATGGATTCAGCTGCTGGAATGGGTGAGTCTGGAAGACTGGAACCTGTCGGGCGTGGAGAGTATAGCTACCGACCCTGTCGATCCGGACCGCGTCTATATTGCAGCCGGCACCTACTCGAACGACTGGGTGCAGTCGAACGGCTACATTCTTCGTTCGCAGGACCGCGGGCAAACGTGGGAGAAGACGGAAATGCCGTTCAAATTCGGCGGCAACATGCCCGGCCGTTCCATGGGCGAACGTCTGGCTGTCGACCCGAACGATAACCGGATCCTCTACCTGGGAGCCCGCAACGTGAACGGATTGTGGAAGAGCGAGGACTATGGGGCTACATGGCATAAGGTGAGCAGCTTCACTCCGGTCGGCGACGTAAATGATGACTACGGCGGCAATGTCGGCCCCGTATGGGTCACCTTCGATCCTTCGACAGGCTCTGCGGGCCATGCGACGCAGACGATTTATGTCGGCTTGGCGGACACGCAGACGAGCATTTACAAGTCGGTCGACGGCGGCGCCACCTGGGAGCCGGTAGCGGGCCAGCCGAAGCAGGGCTTCCTGCCCCACCACGGAACGCTGGGTTCCAACGGTATGCTCTACGTATCGTACAACTCGACGATTGGACCGTACCTCGGCGGCAATGGCGCGATATGGAAGCTGGACACGAAGACGGGGGAGTGGACGGATATCAGCCCGGGCGGAGCCGGCAATACGAGCAATCCGTACGGCGGTCTTGCCGTCGACGCTCAGCATCCCGATACGCTGATGGTCGCCACGATGAACAAATGGTGGCCGGAGGAATCGATTTACCGCAGTACAGACGGCGGGGAAACGTGGAATTCGTTGTGGGAGTTCACCTCACATCCGAAGCGGGACAACCGGTACACGATCGATTATTCGATTTCGCCATGGCTCGATTGGGGCATTCAGCGCGACCCGGAGACCGACCCGGAAACCTCGCCGAAGCTGGGCTGGATGATCGGCGACCTGGAGATCGATCCGTTTAACTCCGACCGGATCTTGTACGGTACCGGAGCGACGCTGTTCGGCTCCGAGAACATGACCGATCTCGACAAGGGCGAGAAAATCCGGATCTCCGTCATGGCGAACGGGATTGAAGAAACGGCGATTCTGGGGTTGATCAGTCCTCCATCCGGGGCGCCGTTGATCAGCGCGATGGGCGATATCGGAGGGTTCCGTCATGAAGACCTGAATAAGGCGCCGCACATGATCAGGAATCCTTATATCGGAACAAGCAACGATCTGGACTACGCGGAGACGAATCCGAACTTGATCGTGCGAGTCGGCAATGCATCGAACCAAGAACCGCGGATGGGCGTATCGACAGACAACGGCGTCACCTGGGAGCCGGCGGCCAATGCTTGGCAGGCGGAGAACGGCGACGACACGAGCGGAGGATGGGTCGCGGTCAGCGCGAACGGCGATACGATCGTATGGGCTCCGAATGGCAACGCCGTCCGGCCGGTAAGCTTCTCTACCGACCTTGGCCAGACGTGGACGGCATCGATAGGCATCCCACAAGGCGCGATGGTCTCTTCGGACCGTGTCAATCCGGACAAATTCTACGGGTTCCATGAAGGGAAGTTCTATGTCAGCACGGACGGCGGCGCCAACTTCACGCCTTCGGCTGCTTCTGGACTGCCCAATAATCTGAATGGCAAATTCAAGGCTTCTCCTTCGGTCGAAGGCGATATTTGGCTTGCCAGCTCGGATGGACTATTCCGTTCGACGGATTCAGGAGCGAGCTTCGAGAAGGTAGTCGGCGTCGACGAAGCGGTATCCGTCGGTTTCGGCAAAGAAGCGCCAGGCAAAACGTATAAAACGATCTATGCCGGTATGAGAGTGAACGGCGACAAGTTCGGGTTCTACCGTTCGGAGGACGAAGGAGCGAGCTGGATCCGCATTAATGACGATCAGCATCAATTCGCGAATGCAAGAGGGACGATTACCGGTGATGGACAAGTGTACGGCCGGGTCTATATCGGAACGAACGGTATGGGCATCGTACGCGGCGATATTAAACAGGGGGCGACGGTGCAAACGCCTATGCAGTCCTATGTCAACGAGATGCAGCCCGGATATAATCTGGGGAATTCCCTGGATGCGAGAGGCTCGGATGAAACGTCTTGGGGCAATCCGGTTGTCACCCAGGCATTTATTCAACAAATTGCCGACCAGGGCTTCAAAAGCATCCGGATTCCCGTGACCTGGTATCAGCACACGGGACCTGCACCATCCTATACGGTTGATCCTGAATGGATGAGCCGGGTGCAGCAAATTGTCGACTGGTCGCTCGATGCCGGCCTGTACGTCATGATCAACATGCACCACGACTCGGTGGAATGGGTCTACACGATGGACACGAACCATGACCAAGTCGTAGCCGAATACACGGCGGTCTGGACGCAAATCGCCAACACTTTCAAGAATTATTCCAACAAGCTGATGTTTGAAAGCATCAACGAGCCGTATTTCGGCAACAACCTTGCAGACACAACGCAAATGTCGCTGCTCGATGAATTGAATACGGCCTTCTTCAACATTGTAAGAGAGTCCGGTGGCAATAACGGGGTTCGTCCGCTTGTACTTCCGACGCTGGTGACGAATGCCGGCCAAGTATATGTGGATTCGCTTGCAGCCACGATAGAACAGTTGAACGACCCGAACATAATCGCTACCGTTCATTTTTACGGCTTGTGGCATTTCTCAGTAAACATCGCAGGCTACACAACGTTTGATGCCAAAGTAAAAAACGATATCGATACAACGGTTAACAATGTCTATAATACGTTCGTATCGAAGGGCATTCCCGTTGTCGTAGGCGAATATGGAATACTCGGCTACGGTAAGGGAGAGGAAACTGTAGAGCGCGGAGAGATGCTCAAGTATTTCGAACACTTCCTCCATGCTACGCAGTCGAAGAGCATTGCGACGATGTTTTGGGATTACGGCCCATACGTTAACCGGATAACCTATGAGTGGAGTGACCCGGAGCTATTCAAAATTATTATGCATAGCTTGACTGGCCGCACTTCGACGACGTCTTTCGATCGGATCTTCATCAAGAGCGGGGAGACGGTCAGCGACCAATCGGTCACCTTGAACCTGAACGGCAACAGCTTTGTCTCGCTGAAGAATGGCGATCAAACGCTCGAACCCGGCACAGACTATACGGTGGACGGGGACGTATTAACGCTCAAAGCAAGCTATCTTTCAAGTCTCGCTACAGGCGCATTAGGCCAGAAAGCGGTATTGTCGGCCTATTTCAGCGCGGGTCCTGCGTGGAAGCTGTACGTTAATTATTATGATACAGCGAGGTTGTCAAGCGTTTCCGGCACGATAACCTCCCAAGGCTTTGATATTCCTACAGCCTTCAACGGCGATCGAATCGCTACGATGGAGGCTAAATACGCCGATGGCGGCAATGCCGGTCCGCATGATTGGACTTCGTACAAGGAAATTTATGATGCCTACAACCCGGACTACGCCAATGAAAGAATTAGGCTTACATCGAGATTCTTCTCGGAAACGAATGACGGAGTCGTGAATCTGACGTTCCACTTCTGGAGCGGCAAGGTGGTCACATACACGATTACCAAGAACGGCACAAGCATAACTGGCACAGGAAACGGCAATTCGGCTCCATCCGCCTCGATCACCTCGTATGAGGATGGGCAGGCGATCAATCTGAACAGTCCGCAGCTTAACTGGACGTTCCTTGACTCCGACGATGCGGATGTTCAGGCAGTTTATCAGGTTCAAGCCTCCGGCAACGGCTTCGAGACGGTTGATGTGGACAGCGGCGAAATGGCGGGCGCATCCGGTTCATATACCTTGAATGGATTGGCGGACGGAAATTGGTCGATCCGGGTTCGCTTGAAGGACAATGGGGGCGCCTGGTCGGAATGGGCGTACAGAAGCTTGATCATTGATACGGCTGCTCCAACCCTGAAAGTTGTCCTGGATAAGGAAACCTTGTGGCCGGCCAACAACAAGCTGGTTAAAGTAACGGCAACTGTTGAAACGGATGTTGAGCTGTCTCAGGTGGAACTGGTGTCCATTACGCCGAGTGCAGCCGTCGACCGCTACGAAACCATGGTACAAGGAGCCGATTTCGGCACATTCGATACGGAATTCAAGCTGCTGGCCAAAAAAGCAAAAGGAAAAGAGCCTCTCGTTTATATGATTGCTTATAAAGCGATAGATCAAGCAGGGAATGTTACGGAAGCATCCGCCACCGTTACGGTTCCGCATGATCAAGGGAAAAAATAAACCTCTTCAGGGACTAGATACCTCCGACCGTAATGGTTCGGAGGTATTTCAGGTGTAATGTCTATATCATGCTATTTCATGTCTATCAAATCAAGGCCTACTATTAGTCGTATGTTATTATCGTTGTAATGTAGTACTCAATCGAGGAGGAGTCATAATGGGAAACGTGAGCATTCGATTCGACCGATTCCCCGGAGGGCTTAGCAAGGCGATCGTGTTTAGTTTTGACGATGGCCGCGATCAAGACAGGAGGCTGGTGCAGGCGTTTAACCGGTATGGACTCAAAGGAACGTTTCATCTGAATTCCGGCAAATTCGGCCAGGAAGGATACATCCGTGCCGAAGAAGCGGCGGACTTATATCGCGGCCACGAGATTTCGGCCCATACCGTCACGCATCCATTCCTGGAACAGTCCCCGGACGACCAGATTGCGGAGGAGCTGATCGATGACCGCCGAAATCTGGAGGCAATTGTGGGATACCCTGTACGCGGCATGAGTTATCCGTTCGGCACCTACAACGACCGCGTTGTTCGCTCGCTGCCGGCGCTCGGCATCGAATATGCCCGAACCGTCCAGAGCCACGGAGGCTTCCACATGCCGGATGATCCACTGAGATGGCATCCGACCTGTCACCACAAGGACATGTTGGAGAAAATCGAACAGTTGCTGGCTTCTGATAGCTGGTTTAGCCGCATGGAGCTATTGTTCATTTGGGGCCACAGCTACGAATTCGACCACGATGATAACTGGGAGCTGATGGACAGGGCAGGCGAACTGCTTGTCGGCGAGGAATCGATCTGGAAAGCGTCGATGACGGACATCGTATCCTATCAGAATGCGCTCAAAGCTCTCCGTTTCTCGATTGATCGAAGAATGGTTCATAATCCGAATGCCCTTGAGGTTTGGGTTAGCGCAGATGGCGAAGCCGTCCGTATTGCGCCAGGCGAAACGAAAAGGCTGCGATAGCAAGTAATACTTCGTAAAGCCGATCGGCAGGACCGTGTTTTTATAATGACACGCTTTGGTTGGAATCGTCCGGCAGCGGGGGCGGAGATCAAATTTAGAGGCACGGAGGAGCAAATTACGATGAAGGCGACCAGGTTGCGTTAGGGCAGACGGAGCAAGCAGTTGCAGCTTATTCGAATGAAACCGGCGATACGAATAATTAGGCTATGAAGTTTGACGTTCAATCGTCGGTAGACGGTGTAGGTGCAGAATGACCAATACCAAAACTGCAAACAAGCTGGTTGCTAATATTAAAGCAGTGATGGGATGGTAGGTTCGGCACTCGGTACATTTTTCAAGAAGTTTAGAAAAGGTAAGATGACAATAAGGTACCGGGTTGCTTCCTTGCGAAGCCCTGGTGTCTTTTTCATTTTTCGACTGGACTAGATTTAGCCGTCAATCCCAAGATGGTTCCAATTCCATAGCTTCTCTGGCTGACCTAATCATACGAAATAGCCCCCACCTAGCCTAGCAATGGGAGCTATTTGACGCTTACGTTCGCTACATCTTCCACACTCGTTGTTTTGCGTTTCTTAGGGTTTTATTTAGTTAATCGGAACCAACTGCCATTGCTGATTAAAGTTATACTGATTGCCTAGTGACCATTGACCAACTGGTGCACTATCATTAGTAGACCAACCGAATACTTCAAGATACTTGCCGCTTGCAGCATTTTTAAATTCGAAATAACCACCGCCTATATTAATCATTTGCCAATGTTGATTATAGCCGCCAAGACCAGAATGTGCCCATTGTTGAGCTGTAGCTCCGTCAGAATTAGACCAACCCCCGATTTCCAGTACCTTGCCGCTATTACGATTTATGAGTTCATAATTGTTAAGTCCGACATTTAGCAATTCCCATTGCTGATTGTAGCCTCCAGTAAACGTATACTGATTAACAGCAGCGCCATCATCATTTGAGGAGCCATTTACATCCAGAACCTTGCCGCTATGGCGGTTGACGATCCTATAATAATTACCTATTCCGCTCATGATGCCATCGATGATTCCTTGCTGTGTTATTGTTAGGTTATGTCTGTTAATCAAACCCAAATTGGCTCCATTATCCCACCATACAGGAACTAAGCTATACTTTTTCGCAGTTGAGACAACTGCTTTTGTCCAAATTGCACGATAGGTATTGTTGGACGAGTCATACGCCGACTTATCTATTGCACCGTATTCTCCGATGACTACAGCATAACCTTGTTTTACGAACTTATCGTACATGGATTTGAATTGTGACTCCATGTGGGCTTCCTGTCCCCCAGAGTCTTTTTTGGCAGGATCGGCTGTTGCTCCCCATTGGGTAGCGCCTTCGTTTTCTACTAGGCAGAAGAAGTAAGGATCGTAATAATGTACAGAAATCATGATTCTCTTTTCGGAGCTAGGAACTGTACTTGATCTGTTATAGTCTGTTGGAAGCACAAAACCAGTATAGCCATTGTTGCCTGCCGTGTAATCAATGTTCGTATTCCAACCTGGAATCAACAGCCATCTTGCCGCATTGTTTCCGCCGGTCAGTCTCACGGTGTCCACAAAGATTTGATTCAATGTATTAATGTTCGAATAAATCGTGAGGTCAGGCTGTGCCCCGCCATATGTCACTCCATCGAATACTTCGTTCATCGATTCGAAGATCAAATGCTCGTTGTAATCGACGAATGTGTTGGCAATCTGCTGCCAAACCTTTCTGAATTTGTCACGAATCGTATTTTGATCGCTTGCATTCGGCAACAGCCAATTATCTGAAGGAGAATTGGGGGTAGTAGAGTGGGCGCCATCATGGTGAATATTGAGAATGACAAACAGGCCCTCGCTGTAGGCATAATCGACAACTTCTTTCACTCTGGCCAGATACGCAGAATCAATGGTGTAATTCGGAGCAGGACCGATTTTTTTCATATACGTAACCGGGATCCGAATGGATTTAAACCCTGCTGCTTTTACCTTTTGGACTAACGCTTTTGTGATGAAGGGATTACCCCAAGCTGTTTCGCTAGGTACACCGTTAATATTAGCATCTAGTGCGTTCCCTAAATTCCATCCAGCACCCATTGCTGAAGTAATTTGAGTGGCGTTATATTGTGTGAAATCCCAAGTCATATTAGCCGCAGACACTACGGAACCCAAGCTTGTAAAGACGGTTGTAAACATAAAAACAAATGCGATCATTAATAACTTGCAGGACTTGAACGTAGACATCAAATGACACCTCTTCTCTTCATATAGTTGGAAACGAATAACACTTTCGCTAATCACCTCCTCATTCGCTTCTACAGAACGCTCTAGCAACCGCTATTAGTAAGCGCTTACATTTCTGTAATTCAAATTATATTCGAGATCAGTTAGAACCTACCTTGATTATAAAGCCATCTTTTAGCATTTTATAGACTTCATTCGCCGAGCGCCTAAACGAGATGACGCAGCTGCAGGAACAATGCCCGCGAGAGCGTCAAATGAAGCGTGAACTTCGAATAGCCCCCAACACAAATTCGATAATTATAGCACCAAAGTGATCGTATTACAGACGAATACCAGCATTCATTCATTAGGCACTCCGTTATTGGATCGGAACAGCTCCTTCCATTCGTTCAAGAGGCTATATAATGCTAATCCATGACCTGAAAATCATGGTTCACAATGAAAAAGTGTTCTATATTTTAATGTGAAAGTATTGGGATATAGGGGGGATATGAAATAAGAATGGGTGTTGACTATTATCCGGAGCACTGGGATCGCTCGATGTGAGAGCAGGATGCAAGGCTGATGCGGGAGACGGGAGTCAGCCTGATTGGCGTTGCCGAATTCGCTTGGTCTCGTCTGGAGCCGGAGGAAGGTCGGTATGCGTTCGGCTGGCTTGATGATGCAATCGATGTCTTCTAGAAATATGGGATCCAGGTCGTTATCGGCACGCCGTCCTGCACGCCTCCCAATTGGCTCGTGGAGCGCTTTCCTGATGTGCTTCCCCCGGACGGCTATGCTGAATCCGCAGTATCCGGGCATTCGCGGACATCGCTGCTACAACAGTCCGTCCATACGTATCTAATCGACGAGAATCGTGGAGAAGCTGGCTTCTCATTATGCCAACCACCCGGCGGTGATCGATTGGCAAATCGATAATGAGTTCGGCCTGAACGAGTGTCATTGCGAGCAATGCAATATCCGGTTCCGCGAAATGGCTGTCGAAGAAGTACGCTACATTGGAAGCCTTGAATTTGGATTGGGGCACGGTTGTCTGGAGCGGCGAATATAGCTCTTAGGAGCAAATCACAACACCGCTAGGCGGCGCCAAATTCAGGAATCCGTCTTATTTGCTCGACTGGAATCGGTTTGAAACCGATTCCGTCGTGGAATTTCAACGATTGCAAGTAAATATTCTGCGAAAATATTGCCCAAACCATTTTGCCACGCATAATATTTGGAGCTATCCGATTTCCTCGATTATTATAAGTTTTGCGAGGAACTGGACTTTGCTTCCCTCGATTATTACCCAAGCACGAGCCCGGAGAAATCGGTATCGCGCGGATACGGCGGCGCGTTAACGCTCGATTTAACCCGGGGGATCAAGAGGCAAAATTTTTGGATCATGGAAACGATAAGCGGCCCTCCCGGATGCTGGTTTCCGATGTGGCGGACCCCGCAGCCCGGGTTTATCCGGGCCTTCGCGTGGCAATGTATAGCCCGCCGCGCCGACACGCTCGTTCATTTCCGGTGGCGAAGCGCTCCGTATGGCGCCGAACAATTCTGGCATGGATTAATCGACCATAGCAATGTTCCCGGCAGGCGATTCGAGGAATATCGGATATTATGCGATGAAGTGAACCGGCTTTCTCCTCTATTGGCGGGATCAGAAGTGCTTGGGGAGGCTGCCGTTCTTCATTCGCATGATTTGTACAATGCGTTCGAGATTCAGTCTCAGGCAGAAGGCATGAATTATTTCGACAATTTGAAGCTTTATCACCGGGCTCAGACCAAATCGGGCATTCTGACGGATGTCGTGAATACAACGGACGATCTGGACAAGTACCGCCTTATTGTTGCGCCGTCGCTCTATTTGCTGGATGAAAAACTGGCGGACAAGCTGAAGAATTGCGTGAAGAACGGAGCTACCTTAATCCTGACGAATCGTACCGGCGTCAAAAATAGGAGCAACGTATGCTGGATGCATCCGCTGCCTGCTCATCTAGCCGAGGCAGCGGGCGTTACCGTAGCGGAATATGATCCCATCGGCTATGACGTTCATACGATCCGCATGCAGGACGGAAAGGCGTATTCGTGCAGTCAATGGTGCGATGTCCTCGAGCCTGCGGGAGCTGAGACGGTTGCTTGGTCGATTTACCGGTTTGCTGGAGGGCGTGCAAATTTCGATTTGCTGGAAAGGAAACGCCAATTATTTGTTCCTGTTGAATCTGACGCCAAAGCAGCAGACGGTCGAGCTGAAGGGCACGTATAGGAGCCATCTGCAAAGATGAGCGTCGGTCCCGAAGTAAGCTTGGACCCCTATGCGGTTGAAATCGTCGAATTAGGTGAAGAGTTCGGAGGAAAATCCATTGCTGCGACTATTTAGAACGAATGAAATACGCGATGTGCAAGAGCTGGAAGGGGATTGGGATTTTCAACCGATTACCGATAAGGAGGGGCTGCCGTCCCGTTATCAATACCGGATGCCTGTGCCCGGGTGCTGGGAGATGCATCCACAGTTTGCGACCTATCAGGGGAAAGGCGTATACCGGCGTATCGTAGAAATATCGCGGAAAGGCGCGATTCGGCTTGTATTCAAAGGCGTGAGTCATACGGCAGACGTCTTCTTTGACGGAGTTCCGGCAGGGCGACATTATAATGCGTACACGCCGTTCGCCGTCGTTATTTCGGATGTCGAGCCGGGAACGCATGAGATTGCGGTGATTGTGGACAATTCGTTCGGCGAATCGTCCGCGCTTCATGTTCCGAACGATTATTATACGTATGGCGGCTTGATCCGGCCTGCGGCGATCGAGCTGCTGCAAGAAGAGTTGTTCATAGAACGAATTGCGTTTACGCCGATTCGTTCCGCTGAAGGCTGGAAGGGCGCGATTAGCCTCTATGTACGAAATATCGGGCAACGAGCCCGCCAAGCACGGCTGCAGCTCAGTCTGGCAGGCCGGGACATTGACGCAGGCGTGGCAAGCGTGATGCCGGGCGAAACCGTCGAGCTTTCGATGACGGAACCGTTCCCCGGCGTTAATCCGTGGTCGGCGGGTGATCCAACGCTTTACTTGCTGAAGGCGCTTCTGTATGTAGATGGGCAGGATGCTCCCGTGGACGATTTGATCGAGCGGGTCGGCTTTCGAACGGTGACAACGGAGAACGGCCGTATCCAGGTTAACGGCGAGGACGTTGTTCTGAAGGGCTTCAACCGGCATGAGGATCATGCGCTGGCAGGAGCCGCCATTCCTTACCCGCTTATGGTGCACGACATGGAATTGATGCTGGACATGGGGGCCAACACCGTACGGACCAGCCACTATCCGAACGATGAACGGTTTCTTGATTTGTGCGATGAGCGGGGATTGTTCGTATGGGAAGAAAATCATGCGCGCGGCCTTAGTCTGGAGCAGATGAAGCATCCTTTGTTCGCCAAGCAATGCGAGGATTGCAACCGGGAGATGGTGGAGAACCATTTCAACCATCCGAGCATCATCATCTGGGCGATTCTGAACGAATGCGCAAGCGATACGCCGGAAGGCCGGGAGATGTATCGGACGCAGCTCGAGCAGATCCGGGCAATGGATTCGTCAAGGCCGCTAAGCTTCGCTTCGCATCATCGCGATCGCGAGCTTTGCTTCGATCTTGCGGATATCGTCTCGTTCAACTTGTATCCGCTCTGGTACGGAGACGAGGATCCGCTGGAGCTTGTCAAGCAGGCGAGGATCTGGGCGGATGAGGCCGGCGGACTCGGGAAGCCGATGATCATGAGCGAATTCGGGGGAGACGGCTATTACGGTTATCGCGACCCGAGCCGGGTGAAAGGAACGGAGGAGCGCCATGCCGATATTATCGAAAGCAATTTGGCGGCGTATACGTCCGTCCCGTTCTTGTCCGGCATGCTGATCTGGCAATTTTGCGATTGCAGGGTAACGGAAGGGACGGGATGGCTGCTGACCCGCGCGGGAACGCAGAACAGCAAGGGAATCGTCGACCGGTATCGAAGACCGAAGCTGGCTTATTCCGTCGTGAAGAAGTATTTTGCAGGAAAGCAATCGCACTGATGGCAAGGAACCTTGGAGTGATCCAGGGTTCCTTTTTGATTTGGAGATGGTTTGACCGTACTTTAAAGGAAGGACAAATAATTTTTTCGATTTGAAGCGCGAAAGTCCCCTGCCGAGACGTTGAAGTACTTCTTGAAAGCGTTGCAAAATGGTTCCAATGAGGAAAAACCGACATGCTGCGCGATTTCACTCACGGACATGGTCGTTGTATGAAGAAGATGCGCGGCAGCCGTCATTCTTGCCTTTGTCAGCATCTGCGTAAACGACATGCCAAAATAACGATGAATGATTCTCTCCGTCTGTCTCACGCTTAGGCCAAGCTTTTGTGCAAGTGTCCGAACGGTTATGTCGCGAAAGCTTGATAGAAAGCTGTTTTCAATAATAACGACTCTCTCGTCATCCAACGTTTTTAGCGGCATGACGGAAGTTGTCGGATAGTTGTTCGAATAGTTCCTGACGAGCTTGATTACGAGCTGTTCCATTATATTCTGAACAGTCGCATGCCAGCCGATATAGCGGTCGGAGGTTTCGCGGGATAGCTGTTCGAACAACTCCAGCAAATTCTGTTTGTCCTGGCCGAACCAGAAGCTCGTTTGAACGAATTGGTCTGCGATTAAGGCAAGATCCGGATCATCGCTGCCGGTATTGGACAACACTTCAAAGCATATGCAATATTCTGCCATGGGGTCGGAGAGATCCGTTATTTGCTCATGCGCGATATCCGGACCGGTCATGTATAGCGTGCCGGGAATGATCGGATATTGAAGACCATTTGCTACGAGGATTCCCCGGCCCCGGGGAATATAATGTAGCTCGTAGCTTTTCATGCTGTGGCTGTGTTCGACAAAGGATTGATGGAAGTACCCGAATCGGACATACAGAACGTTTAATAATAGACCGCCTAAAGAAAGCTTGACATTCATATTTTCAATACTTACTTTTGGGAGCTCCATTGGGCATTCCCCTCATTCGATATCGTTGGTATAGTTCATTCTTTATCATAATAAAGCTGTCTCAGTGTTAACACAAGGACATCCTCTGGTTGTCTAATTGTTGCTGCAAGATTGCGACATCTTGCTGTTCATGATGTCGTTTTGAACGATTCATGAACCTGCTTCCGCCAATTATAATAGGGTCCATAGTGATTATTTTCGGACAGGGGAGTAAAGAAATGGCTAAAGCGGCGGAAGCGAAACGAATGTACGATAAAGGAAATTATGCCCGAACCTACACAGAGGTGCCGGCAACGGATCCCGGACATGCATGGCGGGAAGGGATGGTTAGCGGAAACGGCGAGAACGGTTACATCATGTCAGGATCGCCGTATAATGACAGCATTATTTTTCAATATATGTGGTTCAACTTTCCGTCCTGTGATCCCAGGGAGATCCCGGAAGAATTGACGGGACAGCTTGCCGACGCGAGACGGAATGTATTTCAGCTGAACGACCAATGGAAGATTACCCACGCGGACGGCAGAACAAGGCGGAGAACCTTCTTCTACGGCTATCACCCGGGTCATCAGCTCAGACTTAACATGACGAATAAAGGCACCGTAACCGAGTATGAGCGATGGACGAATTATGAGACGGCCGAGACAGGTGTCCGTTTCACCGACGAATTCGGCGAGTGGATTCGAACTTCATTTACGTCCAGAGAAGATAATGTCTCGATTATGAAGATTGAACGATCCTCAGCCGGCGCCAAGATTAACATGACGGTTTCTATCGATGACATTTCGAGCTTGTACAAAGCCGGGGGAGGGATGACGGAGCTCCAATACAGAAAGCTGGTGGACCCGAATGCCGACTATATCGCACAGATCGCCAATTATCCGTCTTATCCGGGCAGCGAGCTGATTGACGGAGGATACGCAGGTCTTACGCAGGTTATTGTCGTTAATGGAGGCAAGAAGCAGGTACAACTCGCTGACACGAATGAACCGATGAATGTCGGCGCGGTACAGAACCCGGCCATTCAAGTGGTGGAAGCCGACGCTGTCTATCTCATCACGCAATCGAACAGATCATTCGATATGGGGAAGATTGAAGATTTTGCCGGAATGACGCAATACGCACTAGTTAATGAACTTTTCGAAAATACGAATGCTGCAGCCGAGAAATATCAAGATCTTTCTGGTCGTTTCGATTATGACGCCGCCCTTGCGCCGCATGCCGAGAAACATGCTGCGGAATTTAACGCCGTACGTTTTACGCTTGAAGGCGACGAGGATTTCAAAGGCGCGGACAACGAGGCGCTTATCCACGCGCAGAAGGAATCGAAATCCAGAATCAATCACGCTTTTATGGAGCAGGTTTACAATCAGGGGCGATATGCCTTGATCTGCTGCAGCGGTTCAAGCGCGCCGCGGCTATACGGAATGTGGACCGGAGAGTGGAACCCCGGCTGGCGCGCGATCTATACGCTCGACGCCAACGTGAATTTGCAGGTTTCTCCTATGAACACGGGTCACCTCACATTCGCGCAGCTTGGATATATCGCATTCTTCCTACGCAACACCTCGGATTTCGAATACAATGCGCGAATGTCTTATGGGATGCATGATGCGATTCAGGTATCGGTCAACTCGGACGGCGACCGCGGCATGCAAGTGGAATACGACAATGACTATCCTTTCCAATATTGGAATGCCGGGGCAAGCTGGTGCCTGCTTCCTATCTTCGAGTATTGGCAATGCTACGGCAACCGGCAAATTCCGATTCAACCCAACATGAGAATACATGATCTGAAGAAGATTCTCAGCGTAAGGGACGGGGGACTGACGGATGAGGAATTCACGCAATTGATCGGCAGGGGATATCTGGATTTGGAGCAGGATATTTTGCTGCCGCTTCTTACGAAGCAGGCTAATTTCTGGGAACAGCTATGTACGCCGGAATACTATACGGATCTAAGCGGCAATGCGAGTTATGAGAGAGGCAAAACAGCGCTGAAGCCAGGCGAAAAATATTTGTTGATCCCTACCTATTCGCCGGAGAATCACCCGATCGGCTACAACAGCACGATTACGGCTAATGCCACCATGGATATTTCAGCGGCGCGGGATGGACTTCATATGGTCATCGCCATAGAGAAAGCGATAAAGCGCGAAGGATATGAGGCAGCCGTTGCCAAATGGGAGGCTCTGCTGGAGCTGCTGCCGGATTATAAGGTGGACAAGGACGGCGCGCTTCGTGAATGGGCGATGAATGAATATACGGAAAACAACGATCACCGCCATTTGAGCCATCTCTACCCGGCATGGCCTGCGTATGAAACGCAGAACAATATGGAATTAAGGAAGGCTGCAATTATCGCTTTAGAGAACAGGAATAAATACAATACATCGGACGCGACAGCGGGTCACGGCTGGATGCATAAGGCATTAGTCTGCGCCAGATTAAAGGACGGCGACGGTGTTGTCTCTTCCCTTCTGCCGATGATGACGGATTCCGGCTATTACAAATCCTTGATGACAGACCATGACACAAACAGAAGAAGCGACTGCTATTGTACGGATACTTTATTCGGTACGATGGGAGCCGTGAATGAAGCGCTGCTTTTCTCGAATACCGGGGAAATCGAGGTTCTTCCGGCGCTGCCTTCCGAATGGAAATCGGGATCGATCGACGGACTGATGACAAGGGCCGGGATAGAGGTCAAAGAGTTGTTTTGGGACACCAACATCGTATCCTTTACCTTGCAATCCGTGACAGACCATAACGAAATGAAAGTAAAAGCCGGCCTTCAATGGATAAAAGGAATGGTAAACGGAGAGGAAGCAACGGCAAATGACGATGAATCCGGCAAATATCTTAGCTTAACGCTGAATGCCGGCATAGACGTTAGAGTTGAATTGATGTTGTCCGATCGATAAGATGGCCAAAATATAATAGAGCGAGAGCTTACATCCATATTGAAAAACAAAGCCGGCTGCGCGGATAACGACAGCTGGCTTTGCTTTTAGACTTTGGATTAACCATTTAGCTCAATCGCCAGGCAGTTGACGTAAGGCGTCGGAGGTCTGTCTGGCAGTGAAACGATCAGAGCTCCGTACGACTGTTCGAACGGAACTTCACCTGCTCCAAGCAAACGGACGGATTTCACTTGATCTGCGGGAGTCAACGAACGAATGACGGCGCGATGATCCTCCGGCCACTGCATTTGGAAAGCGTACAGCGTATTTCCCTTTTGCGTGAAACGGAAGTCGCCAGAGTTCCAGGCTACCCTGTCTTCCGTGAAATGGTCGATGACGACGCGGGAAAGACCTTCGCCCGATACACGGAACGGCCTAGTGCCGTATACGCCTTCCTCGCAAACC
This sequence comes from Paenibacillus sp. MDMC362, assembly GCF_003269305.1. NCBI lineage: Bacteria > Bacillati > Bacillota > Bacilli > Caryophanales > Paenibacillaceae > Paenibacillus > Paenibacillus sp. MDMC362. Next base: position 5,289 of record NZ_QLYT01000037.1, on the reverse strand, counting down.
CGAATCCATTTGGCCATCTCTTGCAGGATATGCTTGCATTCGTCATCAATCGTACCGTCCGGCTTCTGCGGAATATTGAGGAGGAGGTTGCCGTTCTTAGCGATGATATCGATCAGAATTTCGATGACGTGCCCCGGTTTCTTGTATTCGGTTTTTACATGGTAGAACCAATCCCCGACACAAGTATCGGTCTGCCACGGCTCAGGCTTGATGTCAGGCTCCTGGCTGCGCTCGATGTCGAGGATCCCGATACGGTACACGTCCTGCCTGCGATCTTTCTGGTTATAAATCGCACGATTCACCCCGTCATTTGCCGCTGCGCTCATATTGTACAGATGCGCGACCGCATGCAGTCCGGCTGCGAAGAGAGGATCATCCAAGGAGGCGTCCGTTTTATCCCATGCGCTGGCAAACGGCAGCCCGCCGTCGGAGTACAGCAGATCCGGCTGGTACAGATCGATGATTTCCTTCGTCACGTCGAACCAGCGCTGATGCCACCAAGCATTCTCCGTATACCAAGGCCTTGGCTCGGACGACAGATTATTCGGATCGTAATGCTCGCGATTCGGCAAATACAAATCTTCGTAAGCAGGGTCGTTTCCGTCGTAAGGGATGCCCGCATAAGGGCCTTCTTTATCTTGTCCCTTGTTGAATTTAAACCAGCTGAACGTCGCTCCCATATGCTCGGTCAATCCGAAAGGCAGCCCACGGCGGGAAGCGGCGGCTTTCCATAGCGCTACAATATCTTTTTTCGGTCCCATGTTGACCGAGTTCCAGCGGTGGATTTTCGAATCGTAGTTAAAGAAGTTGTCGTGGTGCATCGCCTGCGCAACGAAATATTTGGCGCCGGCAGCTACGTACAAATCCATCAGCGATTCTGGATCGAAGTTTTCCGCTTTCCACAGCTGAACGATATCTTTGTAGCCGAATTTCGACGGATGTCCGTAATGGCGAATATGGTACCGGTATTGCTCGGAACCTTCGACATACATGTTTCGGGCGTACCAGTCCCCGTACATCGGCACCGATTGTGCGCCCCAGTGCGACCATATTCCCAGCTTCGCGTCGCGGAACCAATCCGGACACTCGAATTTCCCTAGCGATTCAAATGTGGGTTCGAAAGGACCCTTGGCGATTTGAGCTTTAACCATAAATGGCTGGCCTCCTATTAGGTGATAAAAGCCATATTCTAGCAAACTATTTCAAGTAAATCCTAACTTCCTCTAGTCTTAATTATTACCTATTCACCGAATAGCCTGAGGGTTGTTCTGATTAAGCGATGTCATTTCTATTTTAGCTATTCAACGTTCCTAATCATACAGCAAAAAATGAACTTAATTTCATATCGAAATTCGTTGTTGCAGCTATTTGCTGCGTTCCGCCAGAGATCTGAATTTACACAATATCGGCGTTCATTGTAATGCCGATTAATGGACATCTCTCGCTTTCGAGTCGTCCGACTCGTCAGATAATTTATATAGCAATATGTGATAGAAAACCTTGCTCGCTCCTTGTCGCCCGAGATACGAGGTTTAGTCAAAAACCACGTCTGCTGCATGCACATCGGTGCTGCCAATCCTGGTATGGGTTGTTCCAGTAAATGATGAAATGCAACAATGGTGGATTCTTAGATCATGAGGTTCAGGAGTTTCTAAGCTTTCATTAGTGAAAGGCATTTTTAACAAAGTGCATCTGATTCCTGTAACATGGATAGATCACTGTCCTTATTTGGGTGAAATCTAGAATGGTTTGCTCCGTGGAAGAATGACTTTAAAGCGGTGACAGTTGAGGCCGATCAAATTCGTCACTTCCTTACTGGCCTTTCACCGAACGATCAGGACACTTGCGATTGAAGGCGTTCAGACCTCTTGACGAGGGTGTCTTTTTCTCAGGCAGGCTATCCCAACGATACCTCTTGACGAAAGGGCTACAGGTCGAAACCAAGCTTGATGTGTCAGGAATGACTGATGGACTTCAGGCCGGTTTGACACATTTTAATGGAGAATCCGATGGGTTTGGGCACACAGTTGAGATACTACGAAGTCACTTTTCATCCCATGGATTTTGAAATTGTTACGATGGAGCCAGGCGGTACGATTACGGGCGTTTGAACAGGCATAACAGATATTGTTTTCTAATTGAATCAACGTCCGTACATTGTGGGCGTGTGTGGCAATACACATATATAAACACTATCGTCATGATAGTATTTTCCATTTTAATTGGAACAACCATATAGTATCTTTTTTAAATGAATATATGGAATAAAATGTATTCTAACAATTCAATTGAATAAATTTCGTTAGTATGTTTGAATGTAAGCAAATATGATAAGAGCCCAAATCGCGAGAGCCATCCAGAAAGGTGATTTATATATGGAAATTCTACTTGTAGACGATGAACCGCTTGCCTTGGAAAATGTATACGAAATTATTCCATGGGAGCAGTATGGATTTCAAGTCATAGCCAAAACAACAAGTAGTTTGAAAGCGCTTGAATTACAAGAACTTGATAACATTCCCGATATAATTTTATTAAGGGGGTCACAAAATTGATTAGACGACTGTTAATTAAACTGATGAACCATTAGTGTCGAGGGACATTAACATAGGCTCATTGAAAGTCGCTATTATAGCGGCTTTTTGTTTTATCGGTACAAGTTCTTGTCCCAAGTCAAGGACAAGAACTTGTACCGATTGCCGAAAAGGACAAGAATATGAGCCGATTACCGATTAGATATATAATTAAAATGATGCAGCTATTTCATTAAGCTAACGGGCAGGATAGTTTAATAAACTCACGAATACTCTACATATGGAATTATTTACAAAGTTCGTAGATAAGACGTTATATGAAAGATCGGCCCTAATACCTTTTTGTAAGCCGAGTCGTTCGACCCGTCCATGGGTCTGAGGTTTTTTTGTTGTATTTTTTTACCACAGATGATAGTGTAATGTATAAAGCCAACTAAATTAGTTGGAATTATAACTTGGAGGGATGACTTTGTCCAGAATTGCAAAGAATCTCACAGAACTTATAGGTAATACTCCATTATTAGAGCTAGCTAATTTTACAAGAAAACACCAAGTTAAATCGAAAATCATTGCAAAATTGGAATACTTCAATCCTGCAGGCAGTGTAAAGGACAGAATTGGATTTGCAATGATTAAAGACGCTGAAGAAAGAGGTTTGATAAATCAGAAATCAGTAATCATTGAACCTACAAGCGGGAATACAGGTGTAGGGCTAGCCTTCGCAGCTGCAGCATTAGGATACAGATTGATCATCACTCTTCCTGAAAGTTTCAGTGTCGAACGTCGAAAATTATTGATTGCTCTAGGAGCGGAACTTGTTCTAACACCTGCTCCTGAAGGAATGTCAGGAGCAATAAAGAAGGCTGAAGAAATAGCGGCAACTATTCCAGATTCATTTATACCTCAACAATTTAAGAATCCGGCAAATCCAGAAATACATAAAAAGACGACAGCAGAAGAAATTTGGAGAGATACTGAAGGTAAAGTAGATATCTTTATTTGTGGTGTTGGAACAGGAGGAACAATATCTGGAGTAGGTGAAATACTTAAACAAAGAAAACCTACAGTAAAGATTGTCGCAATAGAGCCTTCCGACTCTCCAGTGCTTTCAGGAGGCAATAAGGGAGTTCATAAAATTCAAGGAATCGGCGCTGGCTTTGTTCCTGATAACTTTAATAGATCAGTTGTTGATGAAATTATACAAGTAAGAAATGAAGATGCATTCGAAACTGCTCGCTTTCTGGCTAGATCTGAGGGATTATTAGTTGGTATTTCATCTGGTGCTGCGGCATATGTTGCACTACAAGTTGCAATGAGACCGGAAAACGAAGACAAGAACATAGTAGTACTTCTTCCAGATACAGGTGAACGGTATTTATCGACTGCTCTTTATCCAGAAGTATAAGAAAAGTGAGTGAGCAGCTACATAATAGTGTAGCTGCTTAGCTTTTTTATGAACCGACATCGTGTCTTTATTCGAAGAAGAGGGCCGATCCATCAAATAACATCATATTCACGCTTCGGGGCATTCGCCCCTCGGTCCGGCCGGAGTTAGATGTGGATTCGATGAGGCATTTCAGTAGTAGAGAAGTATAATCAGCCGGACACATCCGCACCGACTAAGCGCATCGCGCCCGGCGACTTCGTCGCCTTAAGTCGGTGGGACGTCGTGAATACATTAACGTTATCGGAAATCCTTGCAAGATTATAAACCATAGGAGCTGAGGGCGTGGACATAAAAGTCAGAATGGCAAAAAAAGATGACCCATTTGAGTTGTCTGAATTGTTCGTTGAGTTTATTGGAACGAGATCTAACATTAAAAAGATCCAATATCAGTTAGACCTATTACATAAGCAACCAAACTACTATGTTGCAGTAGCATGTTTAGAGGAAAAGGTAGTTGGAACAGCCATGGGCATTGTTTGTCCAGATATTGTAGGTGAGTGTCAGCCATACTTGCTTGTAGAAAATGTAGTTGTTTCATCTGTGTACCAGGGAAGTGGAATTGGTAAGAAACTCATGAATGCACTCGAGGATTTTGCTATGGAAAAACTATGCTCTTATATAATCTTAGCTTCTAGTAAAAATCGTGAACAAGCCCATAGATTTTATGAATCAATTGGATATGAGGGCACTAAGCTTGGATTTATTAAACGAATCTGATTTGTTAAAATACTAAAGTGCTCTCAGCAATTTCGAAGATGGTAAGGACATCTGATAACAACTCATTCACGTATCGGTCCCCCCGATGTGGAAGCAGGGGAGCATACTCAGGGGAAAACCCTGCACTGGCTAAGTCTTCGACCCGGTAGGCCGATCGTTGCGCTCGATCGACCGGCTGCTTAAGCCAGTGAGGGTTCGTGAATGCATTAACGTTAGACGAAATTATTGTATGATAAACATCTACATGTAACCAAATACAATCAGCAATAATATGAACAATAAATATAATGAATTTATGAAGGAGACTAACAATGAAAGATCCTAGAATTGAACAACTCGCTAAAAATCTTATTCAATATTCGGTGAAGCTACAACGAGGGGAAAAAATATTAATTGAGGTTGATGGTTTGGAAATTCCCTTGGCCAAAGAATTGGTAAGACAAGCTTATCTCGTCGGTGGAGTTCCATTTCTATTAATAAATAATCATGAGATATTAAGAGAGATATTAATCGGCTGTACTGAGGAACAATTAATAGCAATGGCATCTTACGACCTAAATCGAGTAAACGATATGCAAGCCTATATACTTA
>NZ_QLYT01000115.1:0-1574 GCF_003269305.1 Paenibacillus sp. MDMC362 | reverse complement strand
GCTGAAGGCGGCGCGCCAGGCGGGCGCCGCAAGGACAGCGCCGGCGGCCAGGGTGGCCGCGGCGATGCCCCGCCGAGCGGGCGTGGTGCGCGCGGTGGCGGTGAAGCAGCTGCTGGAGCTGGCGAGCAGCAGGCGTCGAACTTCGCCTTTGGCTCCGGCAAAGGCGGCTACAGCTCCGCTAGCGGCGGCGCGCTCGGCTTTGACCGCAACGCGCGCTCCGGTGGCGCCGGCGGCAAGGGTCGACGCAAGAAGACGGCGGGCAGCGGCATTTTCATCGGCGAAGGTCCTACGCCAGGCGGCAATGCTGGTGGCAACTCCGGCGGCGGCGGTGGCCGCAAACGGAAGAGCAAGGGCGGAAACGGCACGGCCGCTTTTGTCCGCAAGAAGAAAAAGTAACATTCTCCTCCTGATGTATCGCTGGAGGCGCTTGCCCCGCCTTGCTTTTGGAGGCTGACGTTTGATACAATGGACTTCTGGTGAGATTGCATATTGGCGGTCTGCCGGAAGTCCTTTTTCCATTATCATTGTCATGACAAGGGGTGAGACCATGGGTAAGAAAAGTGACGGGAAGGTTCTGGCCCAGAACAAAAAAGCTTCCCATGATTACTTCATCGAGGATACGTATGAAGCCGGGATGGTGCTGACCGGAACGGAGATCAAATCCATACGGAACGGCCGCGTCAATATCGGAGATGCATTCGCTACCATTCGGAATGGCGAGATTCATATCCATAACATGCATATCAGTCCGTTCGAGCAGGGAAACCGTAACAACCCAACGGATCCTACCCGGACACGGAAACTGCTGCTGCATAAGGAGCAGATCCGCAAGCTGCTGGGCCTGTCCAAGCAGGACGGCTACGCGATTGTACCGCTGAAGATCTACATCCGTAACGGCTATGCGAAGTTGTTGCTGGGCCTCGGTAAAGGTAAGCGTCAGTACGACAAGCGTGCCGATGCCGCGAAGAAGGATGCACAACGCGATATCCAGCGTGCATTGCGCGAGAAGCAGAAGATTGCAAGGTAATGGTAATGGGTAATTCTCATATAGGTGATGAAAGCTAAGTTTGATCTCCGTATGAAATTTGCTAGAAATGATGGAGCAACTAGCCAGGCTGGCAGCTTTTAGCTGTGTTACCTGCATTGTATATATCATTTTGATGTAAAATGTGATATACTAAGTGATGTAAGAGAGATCAATAAGATCTTTGACAATCAGCATACAGCCTGCGTATTCCTTTCTTGGAGGGAAAGAATGCGCAATATGGACTGCTATGACTGAATACATTCTTTGATTTAATCCGATAGCCCTTTTTGGCAGGGACGTCAGGTGCAAACCACCGGCATTTCTCCAACTTAAGGGGGCGTTTTTGGATTCGACGGGGATAGTTCGGGCATGAGTAGCGGGTAGTGGGGACGCGTCCACTTCATCAACGCTAAAGCCAATTAAACGGCAAACAACAAAACAACTACGCTTTCGCAGCTTAATAACCTGTGAGCGTGCTCTCGCTCTGTATCGCCCATGTACCGGGATGAGGGCTCAACTTTAGTGGGATACGCTGTCTAGTCTCCGC
>NZ_QLYT01000003.1:0-124329 GCF_003269305.1 Paenibacillus sp. MDMC362 | reverse complement strand
ACCCCTGACCGACGGCTTAGAAGGCCGTTGCTCTATCCAGCTGAGCTACTGGGACAAGTATGTATGAAAATCTTTTAAACAGTAACGAAGTATATTATATCGCATCTTTTGTATTTTTCAAAGAACTTTTTTTAGATTTGTTCGGAACAGAATCAGGAGCGGGCTTACTGGGTAATATGTATATCATGAAAATGACTTCTGGAGCGTGATATCATGAGACAGCTTCTATCCTCTTTATCGTATTTCAGCATCTTCTTTGCCCCCTTCATCCTTCCTGTCATCGTTTGGATTTTCTCCCCGGACGCCTATGTAGCCAAGCACGCCCGTCGCGCCCTGTTCTCGCACCTGTTCCCCGTTATCGCTGCGATCCCTTTAATCTACATGGCCGTAACCGCAGGATCCTTCGGCTCCGTCATTGGATATCTGATCCTGTTCGGCATCATCTACTTCGGGGCTTTTGTTTATAATGTGATCATGGGCATTCAAGTGCTGAGGGAGTACGCTTACTGATCATATTTAAAAAGGACCATGCGCTTAACCGCATGGTCCTTTTGTGTTATTTCGTTGTGCTATGCGTTTAACTGCATGGTACTGTGTTATTTCGTTGTAATCAGCACCATTTTTTCATTGCCGTCCCACTTCACTTCACAGCCCAGCGCGGAAGCAACGAAACGCAGCGGCACCATCGTGGTCCCTTTTACCATCCGCGGCGCCGAATCCAATGCTACATTTTTTCCGTTGACGACCGCTTGTTTGGAGCCCATCTTCAGCTTGATCTGGGCAGATCCTTTGCTGGAAGATACGCTTTGCGTCTTTTGATCCCATTTGACCGAGGCATCGAGGGATTCGAAGATCGGGCGCATAGGGACAAGAACGCTTCCCCCTGCCATGACCGGTGATTGTGCATAGGATTGGAGTTGGCCGTTGATTTTGATGCGAATCGGCGCTTCTCCGATTTGTTTGCCGGACTGATCATAATATTTAAGCTTTACGCTTTTTACGCGTGTATCGTAATCAATGCGCAGGGTCGTCGTTTCATTGGCCGTCATGAACATGGAATCCGTATCCGTCCCCAAAGAACGTCCCTTTGCATCATACGCCGTTGATTTCACGGTAATTCGTTGGGACACATCCCCGTTCTCCACACCGATCGTAACGACAAGCTTATTGTTGATCGTCGTTCTGCCCTCGGCTATGATTTTCGGAGTCTGACTGTTTCCCGTCAGGAACACCTTGAGGTCGCTGACCGCTTTGCCAGCTTCCAGCTCAGCCTGGAAAGTCGCGATTTCGTTAGATGAAAGGTATCCCGAGGTTGTATTGACTTCCAAAACCTTGCCGCTGCCGTTGCTGCCGACAACAATGACTCCGGCTTGCCCGCCTTTATTCCGGTTCTGAATCGAGCCGGTCACGATAAGCTTTCCGTTCTCCAGGCGGCTGCCCGTTTGAAGCAGCTTCACGGCATCTTCGACCGGATCGATAACGGATACCTTTACGCTTTTGATCAGTTTGGCTGCCTTCAGCTGTACGATGAACGTACCGACATTACTGCCGCCAAGGTAGCTGTCCGCCGATGTCACTTCAACCGCTTTACCGGAAGCATCATAACCTACCGCGAGCATGCCCACGTTGTGCCCGACCGTTGAATTCTGCACGACACCCGACACGTTAATCACGCCGTTATTCGTATAGTAACCTGAAGCCAGCAGCTGTGCTTGATCGCCGGCGGGTCCTGCAGGAACGACTTCCACCCGCTTAACGCTGCCGCCGCTATCCAGATCCACCTCATATGTACCGATTTCATCACTCATCATATATTCGGAATCACCGACAACCTCAAGCGCTGTGCCGTTTTCATCATAACCCACGACATAGAATCCCGCTTCCGCACCTTTTCCTCCGTTGCGAATATCCGCCGTCACGCGCATCTTGCCGTTCACCAGCTCATGCGTGGACTCAAGAATCGTCACGCTTTGCACGGTTTCCGCGTATACCGGCACTTGGACGGAGCCCAATGTAATCGACAATGCCAGGATTCCCGCTCCCCACAGCTTGACCATATGTTTATTCCATCTACCCAATATCAATCTCCCCTTGTCTAATATGTTAGAAGTGACGCTAATCCAACATTATAGGGAGGATTCTTCAGTAATCATATAGAGGAAAAGCCCTATTTGCATCTCTTTCATAATCAAGAGTCCCGCGTGGTCCATACTCCCTACTGAAGCGAAGTCGGAATCGGCAAGAATCCTATCTTTTATCGACATCTTTTGCAGAACTGCGTAAACTCCTATATAGGAATATCATCATTTGTTATAGCCAGTGGGAAGAACATATACGCTTCGGTGTGATTCCCATTGCGATACATAATATAAAAAGCTTGGTGAACGCACCAAGCTTTATTTTTTGGTCTTTTTTCTTACCGGCTGCGGCTCATCGTACACGATCCGAAAATCCACGATGTTCCCGTATGCATCCGATTCGATATGACAGCAGCCCGTCAGCAGCTCTTTCATCATCTCTCTCCCTCGCTGTACTCTTGATTTAGCGCCGGAGTAGGATATCCCCAAATGCTCGCTCAATTCCTTTTGCGTCATCCCTCTATATTCGGTCAATTCAAGAGCTTCCCGATATTTATCCGGCAAGCATGGCAGCACGGACTGAAAACAGGCAATCACTTCCTGATCATAATCAATCTCTGTATATTCATCGACAACAGACAGCTGTTCCGGCAGCTCTTCACCTGACCGAGTCTTCCTGTAATGATCCACGATGCTGTTGCGAGCTATTTGAAATATCCAGGAGCCCCGTTTCTCCTCTTCCTTTAAATCTGAGATATGAGTGTGGACCTTCATAAATACATTCTGCACAATATCGTCTACATCAGCACGCTCACGAATCCTAGTCATGACAAACCTTTTAACAGGCTCATGGTACTCCGTCCAAATGGCGACTGCATCCATCTGAAAGTTCACCCCCGGCATTTTTCAAAAATAATTTGATTGATTTTTGCGTCCATTCCAACAGACCAGCGTCTCCCTTAGTGTAAACCAAATCATAGGAGGCTGGAAAGAGATGAAATACAATTTACTCGGTAATACAGGTGTGCTGGTATCAGAGATCGGGCTCGGCACGATGACGTTTGGCGGAGGAGCGAAGTGGGGAATGTTCGGCACGCTGGATGATAAGGAAGCAGGATATCTTGTAGATCAGGCCTTGGATGCGGGTGTCAATTTTTTTGATACAGCCAATGCCTACGCCGAAGGCCGCTCGGAAGAGATTCTCGGTAAAACACTGAAATCCAAGCGACATCAAGCGCTGATTGCTACGAAGGTTCGTGCGCGCACGGGGCCGGGCCCCAATGATATTGGACTGTCGCGGCTGCATATCATTCGTCAGGTGGAAGAAAGCCTTAAACGCCTTAACACCGATTATATCGATCTATATCAAATTCATAACCCGGATCAATTAACCGACTGGGAGGAAACGCTCCGTGCACTGGATGACCTTGTCCGAAGCGGAAAAGTCCGGTACATTGGCAACTCCAATATGACCGGTTGGGAAATCATGAAAACCCGCGGCATCTCCACTCTGCACGGTCTTCATGCATTCAAAAGCAGCCAATCGTATTATTCACTCGCCGCAAGGGATATCGAAAGAGAGATTATCCCTGCCCTAAAGGATCAGCAAATGGGTTTGATCGTCTGGAGCCCGTTAGCAGGCGGGTTCTTGACCGGAAAATATACGCGTGAACATCGGGGAGGCTCCGAGGACCGCCATGCCAAATTGGCTTTTCCGCCGATTGATACGGAGCGGGTGTACCCGATTCTTGATGTGCTTCAAGATATCGCGCAAGCTCATGAGGCAACTGTCGCCCAAATTGCGCTTGCGTGGCTCCTTCATCAACAAGCGGTCACCACCGTTATCGTAGGTGCTAAACGTACTGACCAACTGCAAGATAATTTGGGAGCGAGCGGGTTGATTCTGAATGAAACCGAACTTTCTCGACTGGATGAAGTAAGCCGTCTGCCTGCTGAATATCCGGGATGGCCTTTTATGGAACTGGACGAGGATATCATTCGAAAGCATGGGCAGAACTGAGTTTTTTAGAATGGGGAATGCTGGTATGGCGGCATTGCCCTTACGCATACAAAAAGAGATCTGCCGATGAGCATCGGACAGATCTCTTCTTTCCTTTTTTAAAAATATTGAGGGCCTTCGCTGAGCCGCTGGTTCAGCTGCTCATATAGCTGGCCTGTTGAAAGCAGCTGCTGCTTGAATGCATCCCGATCTTCCTCCGCTGTGGATTGAACGGTGCTCTCGAACGCTTCATCCGTGGCATCGACAAATGCATCATGCATGCTGTTGTCGTACCAATCCACCTCCATGCTGGCGTCGCTGCGGACGATTTTCACCAGCTCATAACCTCCCAGCGGGGATGACGGCGTCAGATAAGCCAGCAACGCACTTTCTCCTTCCGCTGCGGGATAGACCTCAACCTCAGCGCAAGGGGCACCATTCACTTCCGTAATCCGGCGGATTTTTGCATCTCTGATTGCATACATCATACATTCTCCTTCATCGCGATCTGCAGGGACTGCACGATCCGTATAGTTTTCAGTCAGTCGGAGAGCAATCGCAGCTCTTCCATTTGTTGGCGCGTGGCTGGCGTGCCCAATTGATAAATGGTTCGATACACCTTGTCCAAGGAAGATTGAAACAACGAATTGGAGGATTGCTCCGGCGTATCCGGCCATGGGAATACATAGCCTGGAAACCCCTCCTCCTCCTTCTCCTGCATCATGTCCAGCTCAATACGAACTTGGTCCGCCTCTTCCGGCGTTGCTTCGATCTCCCATTCATAAGCGCTCGCTCCTTGTTCGGTCAACACAGAGCGGCTCTGGACGGAAACGTAGTAGGTCGACTTATTCATGGACGCATCTCTCCTTCTCTTTGATATTCGTCCTCTTTCTTAGTTTTCGTAAAAGGACAGACATTTTATGCCTTCCTTCGGCATATATCTGTATCACTTTGGCGACGTAGGATTAAAAAGATGGGACAGCGTATGACAAAGACAAAGAGAGGATGAACCGTCATGTGCGGAATAACCGGTTTTATACAATGGAGCGGCGATTTGACGCAGGATTCGCAGCTGCTGGTAAAAATGACAGAAAGTTTGGCTCACCGCGGACCTGACGGATCCGGCACCTGGATTTCCAACCCGTGCGCATTCGGTCACCGAAGACTCAGCGTGATCGACCCCGAAAATGGCGCTCAGCCGATGATCATTCATCAGGAAGAGGAAGTCTATGCCATTGTATATAACGGGGAATTATATAATGCTGCGGAGCTCAAAGACGAATTGGTACGACGCGGTCATCGTTTCAATACCAAATGCGACACGGAGGTCTTGTTAGTCTCTTATATCGAATGGGGCCCTGATTGTCTGGAACGCCTCAATGGCATATTTGCATTCGCGATTTGGGACAGCGTGCGGGAACAAGTATTTTTGGCTCGGGATCGGGTGGGCGTAAAACCCCTGTTCTACAGTTACATTGACGGAACGCTTGTATTCGGATCGGAACCGAAAGCACTGCTTCAGCATCCGAAGGTGGAGCCCGTGGTCGGGGCCGAGGGGCTTGCGGAAGTGTTTATTATCGGTCCGGCGCGAACCCCCGGACATGGTGTCTACAAGGATATCGCAGAGCTTCGCCCTGGAATGGCGATGATCTTTAACCGGGAAGGATTGCGCAAATATACCTACTGGAAGCTGGAAAGCAAGCCACATGAGGATGATGCGGATCAGACGGCAAGTTTCTTGGGCGATCTTCTGCGCGACACCGTTGAACGCCAGCTGGTATCCGATGTACCGGTCTGCTCCCTGTTATCCGGCGGGCTTGATTCCAGCGCGCTTTCCTCGCTTGCCGTCGATTACTACAAGCGGACGGGCCAAGGACAAGTGCACACCTATTCCGTCGATTATGTGGACAACAACAAACATTTTAAATCCCATTCCTTCCAGCCGGGCGCGGATGCGCCATGGATCAAACGGATGCACGAGGAACTGGGCACGAACCACCATTGGATTGAATTCGATACGCCCGAACTGGTTGAAGCGCTGGACGCCTCGACACAGAAGCGGGACCTCCCGGGCATGGCTGACGTGGACGCTTCCCTTCTCCTCTTCTGCCGTGAGATAAAAAAAGGCGCCACCGTCGCCATATCCGGTGAAGCCGCTGATGAAATATTCGGCGGTTACCCTTGGTTTCACCGGGAGGAAATGCTGAATTCCGGTACTTTCCCATGGTCTGTCGCCCCGGAGATAAGAGCCGGGCTGCTGTCTGCCGAGATTCGGGACTGGATCAAACCGCTGGAATACCTCGGAGACCGTTATGTCGATGCAGTAGCCGAAGTGCCGAAGCTGGACGGGGAAACCGGGCAGCAGGCCAAAATGCGGGTCATGTCCTATCTCAATATCACCCGCTTCATGCCAACGCTCCTCGATCGCAAGGACCGGATGAGCATGGGCGTTGGACTGGAGGTCCGCGTTCCATATACCGATCATCGCCTGATCGATTATGTGTGGAATATTCCGTGGAGCATCAAAACGACAGGCGACCGTGAAAAAGGCATTCTGCGCAAAGCTCTTGAAGGCGTGCTTCCCGAGGATGTCCTCTACCGCAAAAAAAGCCCGTATCCCAAAACCCACAATCCGAACTATCTGGCAGCCGTCAAAGCGCAGGTGCTGTCCATACTGGACGATCCATCTTCGCCGCTGCTTCCGCTCATCGATACGGCACGGATCCGGGAATTGGCTTCTTCGCCGGATGCTTCCTCCAATCTCCCTTGGTTCGGTCAATTGATGTCCGGTCCGCAGCTGTTTGCCTACTTGGCTCAGGTGCATTTCTGGCTCAAAGAGTATAACGTATCCATACGTTAAGTTCATATTGTTGGCGAAAAATCAAAGAAACCATACCCGCAATAGCCGGTATGGTTTCTTTTTATAGTTCACTATTCAATCATCGTGCCTGCAGGTCCGCTACAAGCTTGCGCAGCGCCTTGCCCCGATGGCTGATCTCCTGCTTCTCCTCCAGGGAAAGCTCGGCCATCGTCTTCTCATGGCTTGGCAGGTAGAACAGCGGATCATATCCAAAACCGCCCTTTCCGGACGGATCCGACGTGATCCAGCCTTCAACGCTCCCTTCAGCCTCAAGCTTTTCTCCCGAGGCCGGATCATACAGCACCAGCACACAGACAAATCGGGCCGGACTTAGCAAGGGCTGCTCCGTATCCTCACCGAGCCTTAATTGTTCCAGCTCACCGAGGAGCTTCTCGTTATTGTCCTCATCCGCGCCGTGCTCGCCGGCATACCTGGCGGAATAAACGCCGGGCGCGCCATTCAGCGCATCCACGCACAATCCCGAATCATCGGCCAGAACAGGCCATCCCAGTGCGTCGCCAACCGCCTTGGCTTTTTTAAATGCATTGGCTGCGAATGTGGCTCCATCCTCAACGACATCCGGCAGATCAGGGTAGTCGTACATGCTCTTGACCTCCGTACCGAAAGCAGCAAAAGCATGCGCGAATTCCTTGACTTTCCCCTGATTGCGGGTAGCTACGATTAGCGTGTCTCCAAGTGTCAATGTCATGGGATTATACTCCGGTACTCGCATTCACGGAACCGATTTTTGCTGCAATGGGGCCAAGCGCCTCTTGCTGACGTTCGATCAGCTCACGGATTCCCTGTTCCCCAAGCTCCAGGATCTGATCCAGCTCCTCACGAGAAAACGGGCTTTCTTCGCCGGTTCCCTGAACCTCAACGAATTTGCCGCTTCCGGTCATGACCAGATTCATGTCCACCTTTGCTTTGGAATCCTCTTCATAATTCAGATCCAGCAGCGCCTGTCCGCCTGCAATGCCCACGCTAATGGAGGCCAGGTAGTCCGTGATCGGAAATACCGCTAGTTTATGTTGTTCTGCAATTTTATTTACCGCTATGGCTAAAGCTACAAATGCTCCTGTAATGGAGGTGGTCCGCGTTCCGCCATCCGCCTGGATTACATCGCAGTCCAGCGTAATTGTCCGCTCGCCAAGAGCATGCAGATTCACAACAGACCTAAGCGCTCTGCCGATCAGCCGCTGAATTTCCATCGTCCGGCCACTGAGTTTACCGCGATTGGCTTCCCGTTGGTTGCGGGATTGTGTTGCGCGCGGCAGCATGGAATACTCAGCCGTCACCCAGCCCTTTCCTTGTCCTTTCAGAAACGGGGGAACCTTCTCATCCACGGTCGCCGTAATCAGCACCTTGGTGTCTCCCATCTCGATGTACACGGAGCCTTCCGCATATTTATTCACATGGGTCGATAAATTCATCGGTCGAAGCTCATCGCTCTTACGTCCGTTAGATCTCATGTTTTCTGCCTCCTACTTCTTATCGCAATCCTGATTAGCATTCCCTATTCTACCAAAGTGCAGGCACAAAAGCACCTTTTCCGGCGCATATTTCAAAGATGGCGTGAATGGTCAGATCGAAATTTCGTTAATGAACTCCGGACGGCTGACAGGCTCGCTGTAATTACGGCTATCCGTTCCAACCACCTCGGAGAGATCGTTCATTCGAATTTTGACCTTCGCATCATCCGAATTCTCGGCTACGGTTAGCACGACGGCCTGCAGCAGCTCGGTTGGAACCTGCTCTCCCTGCTCAAACATGCTGTCCTGAAGCGATACGGTAACAGCGCCGTCCTCTCCTTTTTCGACCGATGCAACGGTGGTATCGTCCGGGATGACCTCGACAAGCCCATCACCGTAATGCGGTCCCCGGATCAGTTCGTTCAAAGCAGCCTTAACCGCATCCTGTCCAGTCGGAACAAGTCTTGTAACAGGTACATAATACTGAATGCCGTCAGGCGTGACTGATGAGAAATAGACGGTAACCGGCGAAGAGGAAGTGTACAATGCGTCATCCGCCTTTTGAAGGTTGATCCCCATTGCTCGTGAAAGCGGACGGTCCAGCGGCGTGTGATTGACCGGCATTTCCGTTAGTTTGACTCCATCCACCCATACCTGCATCGATTCAATGCCTTCATGTCCCGTCAGCGTCCACGTCAACGCCTCCAAGATTCTTCGTTCATCTGCCGCTTGATACTCCGTAAACGATTTATTGAATTCAACAACGGCCAATTTGCTCTCCGGATCGACCGTCACATTGTGGATCTGCGTACCGGCAGGCAATACCGCCTGGAAACCCTGTGGAACATAGCCAGCATAGCGGCCTCCGTTCACAAGCACTTCAAGAGATTCCTTCACGGCGCTTGCACCTTCTACCTTCGGAATACCCAAGGTCACAGGTGCCAGCATTCCCCGTGCATCCGAAAGATAAACCGTTGTCTGCGTGCCAATGTCACCTTGTGCCGCTGTGGATCCGGCCGTGCCCAGCATCTGCTTCTCCACTTGCGCAGGCGGCGGGTCAATCGCCTCCGATTGCTTTCCGGAAAATACGCCGCAGCCGGACAACACGATCGGAACAGCAAGCAGCCCGGCGGCGGAAAGCTTGCGAAGATTACGTTTACTACGTTTCATGTATTGTTCCTCCCTAACATTTTTTTGTACAGGTTGTACTCCTATGTATACGAGCCCTTTCCAAAAAAATAACTCTCAGTTTTACCCTTTCTGGACAAAGGGGGGGTGGAAAAAGTACAATCGTCGTAAGCATCTTCATCAACCACGAAAATGAGGTGAGTTCCATCATGGCAGAAAAGGATTCAAACATTCCATACAGTCTGAACAGCAAGAAGGTAGCGGACGCGACACGGAGCCTGCTGCATAAGCGTGGAATCAAGTTGGAGGAAATCGCGGAACTGGTGATGATCCTTCAGAATAAATACTACCCGGATTTAACCATGGAAGAGTGCTTGGAGAACGTGGATGCTGTACTCAGCAAACGCGAAGTCCAAAACGCGGTATTAACCGGAATTCAACTAGATATTTTGGCGGAGGAAGGGAATCTTATATCCCCGCTTCAAGAAATGCTGGCCAATGACGAAGGGTTATACGGCGTGGATGAAGTCCTGGCATTTTCCATCGTTAACGTGTATGGAAGCATCGGCTTCACCAACTACGGGTATATCGACAAGCTTAAGCCCGGCATTCTTGAGCAATTGAATGATAAATCAAGCGGCCGTGTACATACCTTCCTCGACGATATCGTCGGCGCGGTTGCCGCTGCCGCCAGCAGCCGCATCGCCCATCGCAAGCAAGCGGAGCGTGAGATCGAGTTGTACGGCACGACCGAAGAGCTTCCAAAAGAATAATTCGCTCATAAAAAGAAGATTCGCTCAACATGCGAATCTTCTTTTTTCTGCCTACCAGAAGGAAGCAGCTACCGGGCCTATCCAAGCCGAAAGTGGGTAATTTCAAACAATTATAGACGATTGCAGATAGAAAGCATTCAACTTTACGGGCCGGAACGATGAGTTTCTTCTATAATAATAAGGCTTCTCTCACCTATGAAAAAACGGGCTGTCCAATTACGTTAATCGGTAAATCTATCTAGTCATTTTTGAGTAGATCCATCATATGATATGATGAAGAACATTCCAATAGAGCACCTATGGAAACCCCGCCAAGCCTATGGCGGGGTTCTTTTTTTAAAAATAGTGATAGAGATAGATTACCGGCTCGCACCAACCTTAACAGGAGAAACATTCCAGATGTCGGATGCATAACGGTGAATCGTGTTATCGCTGGAGAAATGTCCGGAGTGGGCCATATTTATAATCGATTTCTCGGTCCAGGCTCCGGTATTCAAATAAGCACGATCGATCTCCGACTGGGTTGCCACATAACTGGCAAAGTCCGCCAATACAAAAAACTCATCGTTATGATCAAGCAGGGACTGCAGAATCTGACCAAATTCCAACTCGTGACAGCAGAAAGGTCCTGAAGCTATTAACTGATTCAGCACACGGGCGATTCTGGGATCCTGCTCATACCGCTCCCTGGATACATAAGCTCCCGTCCTGTAATACTCGAGCACTTCCTCCAGCTTCAAACCGAACAGGAACATATTCTCATGGCCAAGCAGCTCGAACATCTCCACATTAGCCCCATCCAGCGTGCCAATGGTCAATGCGCCGTTCAACATGAACTTCATGTTTCCCGTGCCGGATGCCTCCTTGCCAGCCGTGGAAATTTGCTCGCTCACATCGGCTGCGGGGATAATCTTCTCCGCCAGAGACACCGAATAATTTTCCAGGAACAGCACCTGGAGTTTGTCATTGACCTGCGGATCCTTATTCACGACTTCGGCAACGACATTAATGAGTTTGATGATGCTTTTGGCCAGATAATAGCCCGGCGCTGCCTTCGCCCCAAAAATGACGGTACGGGGAACGCGATCCGCGCTTGGCTTATCCTTAATCTCGTTATACGCGTGCATCACCCGTAATATATTCAGCAATTGCCGTTTATAGCCGTGCAGCCGCTTCACGTGGACATCGAATATGGAATCGGGATTAATCACAATCCCTTGCTTATTCGCGATGTAATCGGCAAGCCGTTCTTTATTGTTCCGTTTGATCCGCTGAATCCCCTGCTGAAAGGCGGAATCGGTCTTCAGTCCTTTGAGCTGAATTAATTGATGCGGATCCCTGATCCATGAATCGCCGATACCATCGCATATCAATTGACTCAGGCCGGGGTTGCTGTGCATCAGCCAGCGCCGGTGGGTAATCCCGTTGGTTTTGTTGCTGAATCGCTCTGGATAAAGCTCATAATGCGGTTTCATGACCTGTGTCTTAAGCAGTTCCGTGTGCAGCTCCGCCACGCCGTTTACATGATAGCTGCCCACAATTGCCAGATTGGCCATGCGGATCTGGTCGCTTTCAATGATGGCCAGCTGCGATATGCGCTCATGGTCGCCAGGATAGCGTTCCAGCAGCATGCCGCAGAATCGTTTATTGATCTCTTCGATCATCATGTAAATGCGCGGCAGCAGCTCACGAACCATGCCGGCCGGCCATTTCTCCAAAGCTTCGCTAAGCAGCGTGTGGTTCGTGTAGGAAACGGTCCGGCTCGTGATGTCCCAGGCTTCCTCCCAACCGAAGCCCATATCGTCGATAAGAATCCGCAGCAGCTCCGGAATCACCAAGGTCGGATGCGTATCATTGATATGAATGGCCACGTGCTCAGGCAGCTCATGATAGGACCGTCCCCGCTTGTCGAACGTCCGGAGAATGCTCTGAACGCCCGCGGAACAGAGGAAGTACTGCTGCTTCAGCCGGAGAAGCTTGCCTTCGTAAGCCGAATCATCCGGGTACAAAAATTCCGATATCGATTCGACCGAACGGTTATACTCCAAAAATTTATAATAGCTGTTGTGATGATGGGCCGAACGGATTCTAGATATGTCCGAAGCGGACTCGGCGCTCCACAACCGCAGCGTGTTCACCTGCCCCTCACCGTACCCGATCACCGGAACGTCGTAAGGTACCGCCAGAACCCGCTCATAATCCATCGTGCGAAACACGGTTCGCCCCTCCTGCACATCCACCTCCACGCGGCCCCAGAAACGCACCTCCACCGCCTTGTCAGCCCGCCGTTCTTCCCAGACGTTGCCCCGCTGAAGCCAGTTGTCCGGCAGTTCGACTTGATGGCCGTCAATAATCTTCTGTTCGAACAATCCGTACTTATACCGGATTCCGCACCCATGACCTGCATAGCTTAGGGAGGCCAACGAATCGAGAAAACATGCCGCTAGGCGTCCGAGCCCCCCGTTGCCAAGGCCTGCATCCGGTTCCTGCTCCTCAATCTCATCCAAATTCCATCCCAGGTCCAAAAGGCCGCTGCGGACCATGTCCAGCACACCCAGGTTCAGCAAATTACTTCCCATTAACCGCCCGATCAAAAATTCAAGCGAGAAATAATATACCTGCTTCTGGCCGGTATCCCGGTATATCCGATTGGCGGCCGCCCATTCCCGTCCGACATGCTCCCGGATCATGCCGCCGAGTGTTTTGTATACATCCTCAGCCGTCGCTTCCTCAAGTCCCTTCCCCAACCGACTCACCAACTGCTCCGTAAAGACCTGCTTGAATGTTTCCTTGTTGTTAAACAAAAGAAAGTTCCTCCTGACGGATTCGTATTATTTTGCGATCAAATCGAGATGTCCTTGGCTATGACAAAAGGTTTGCGGAAATCCCCTTGAAGCTTATGATCCCGCGAGATCATCACATCTTTATCGAGAATGACGTTCTCCAGCCTCACATTCTCGCCAATGACGCATTTTTGCATGATGATGGAGTTATGGATGCTTGCGCCTCGTTTTACCTGTACTCCGCGAAACAGGATGCTATTCTTTACTTCCCCGTCGATCTGGCAGCCGTTGGCCACCAGTGCGTTGCTCACATCGGCCGAATTCAAATATTTAGCGGGAACCTCATACTTGATCTTGGTGTGGACAGCCTGCTTCCGGAACAAACTGTTGTACGTCTTAGGATTCAGCAGGTTCATGCTGGCACGGTAATAACTCTCAAGCGAATTGATCACCGCATGATAGCCGAGGTATTCATATCCCGCAATATTCAGCTTGTGCCGGTTACGCATGATCGCGTCCCGGAAGAAATGGCTGCCCCCATGGGCGATGCAGTGGTCCGCCATCTCCAGAAACCGCGCTTTCTCCATCACGAACACCTCCATGTATACCGCATCATGCTTGTGATCGTAATGAATATCCGTCACCATGCCGTCCTCATCGACATCGAGGCGGGCACAGGAACGGTGCTCTTCCCGTGGTGCATTCACTTTGGTATAAACAAGCGTCACGTCGGCGCCCTGCTCCAAATGGTATTCGTATACCTCATTCAAATCGACCGTGCTGATATGCTGGCTGCCGGAATGCACGATATGCTTCGCCGCTCCCCGCTCAAAAAAATCGAGATTGTTATAAATATGCCGCAGCTCGCCGGCGGACACATCGGCTTCATCGTTCCAATCCGGCGGAAGTATGAACAGGCCGCCCCGCTTGCGATGCATATCCCAAGGCCTGCCTTCGCCCAGATGATCCATCAGGGACCGGTATTTCCTGCGAACGAACAGCGCAATATCCTCGATGCCCGCATGCATCATATTGGACATCACGAAATCGATCAGGCGGTACCTCCCCGCAAAAGGCACAGCGGCCCCGCACCGGTAATACGTCAACTCACTCAATACATCCCGTTCATGCTCCAAATGAATAATACCCATGAGTTCTCTCATCTGCGAATCCCGTCCTAACCTTGATTATTATGGGACGAAGACGACGATTGAAGCAGCTTCAGGACGTCTTCATCTTGATCGCTTACAAGGACAATCCGAGATGGATCTTCAGGAGGGGGGCCAATGACGGCATGATCTTGAATGATCATGTCCTCCGTGATAATCGCCCGGTGTATCCGTACATGTCTGCCGATGCGCACCTTGGGCATAATGACGGAGTCGGTAATGACACTGCCTTCCCCTACCTCCACGCCATAAAAGAGGACCGAATGTTCTACCTCGCCGCACACGGTGCAGCCCTCGTTAATCATGCTGTTCCGGACGACGCCGGTTGGAGAAATATACTCTGCCGGCTGATTCGGGTTTCGGGTGTAAATGCGCCAAAGCGGATCGTTCAAGTCCAGCTTAGGCTGCTCGTAGAGCAGATCCATATTGGCTTCCCATAGGCTCTCGATGGTGCCGACGTCCTTCCAGTACCCTTCGAATGGATAGGCGTACAGCGTTTTGCCGTCCGCCAGCATGTTCGGCAGAATGTCTTTGCCAAAATCATGGCTCGTATCCGGATGCTCCGCATTTCGCAGCAAATAGGATCGCAGCAGCTTCCAGCGAAACAGATATACGCCCATGGATGCCGTCGTACTCTTCGGATGCGCAGGCTTCTCTTCGAACTCGAAAATCCGATTGTTCTCATCCGTATTCACCATGCCGAACCGCTTTGCTTCGTCCAGGCTTACCTCGATGACGGAGATGGTGCAATCGGCATCCTTCTCCTTGTGATAAGTCAGCATACGGTCATAATCCATCTTATAGATGTGATCTCCCGACAAAATCAAAACGTGCTCGGGCTCGTATTGATCAATAAACTTAAGATTCCGATAAATCGCATCCGCGGTCCCGCGGTACCAGGTCGTCCCGTCCTCGCGTTCATGAGGCGGAAGCACGAATACGCCCCCATTCAACCGGTCCATGTCCCAATCGCTTCCTACGCCAATGTAAGAATGCAGAACCAGAGGTTCATACTGGGTTAGTACCCCAACCGTGTCGATTCCCGAATGGGAGCAGTTGCTCAGCGGAAAATCAATGATCCGGTATGTACCCCCAAAATAAACAGCCGGCTTGGCGAGCGTCTTCGTGAGGCCCTTCAGCCGTTTGCCTTGACCTCCCGCGAGCAGCATAGCGACCACATCTTTTTTCTTCATGGCAGATTCTCCTTTAAGGGGCTTTATGAGATACGAATCCTATAACATGAAAATTGCGGAACCAAGGGAACGCTTCGATACGAATATGGTGAAGTGGATCATGGTGATGAGTGATTAAGAAAAAAACTTGAGGGAATGCCTTACTTAAACAGCAAGGTACATCAACTATATGCGGGGTATTGAGAAACTCTGACTCTAATGAGGGAAAGGCCCCCCATCTTAGGAATTACCGGCCTTCTCTTCTATAAAAAAAAGCCATGTTGCCGCTTGCCAAGCATCCTGATCGCGGCGGCGGCGCGGGGGCCGCATCTGAGCAAGAGATGTTCCACAATGCAGCTCTCTGAATCTATTAAACAAAAAACCGCCTATTCTACGCATGATGAAGTCAACGTACAAGCAGACGGTTTTATTTATGTCTTGATTATATCAGGAATGCGGCTGTTTCCGTACAGAAAAATAGCACATTCCATCCTCGTTTTCGATTATCTCGGCTTCCTCGCGGCGGGCCAGCTCGGCGAGGTGGGCCAGCGCTTCGCACATGGCGAAGCGGAGCTGGTGGATGCCGAGCTGCTCGCCGAAGAGGGCGGTGCAGACCTCGAAGGCGGTTAGGCGGCCGGCAGCGCTCAGCATGCCAGCGATGGCGGCCAGGCGCTCCTCGTGATG
The DNA here is from genome assembly GCF_003269305.1 of Paenibacillus sp. MDMC362. NCBI lineage: Bacteria > Bacillati > Bacillota > Bacilli > Caryophanales > Paenibacillaceae > Paenibacillus > Paenibacillus sp. MDMC362. Next base: position 108,211 of record NZ_QLYT01000003.1, on the reverse strand, counting down.
GAGGAGGAGCGCGTCGATCCGTTCACGGAAATGCGTGAACGGGTGACGGTGTCCGGGGTACGCCGTCCGGACAGGCAGCTCCCGCAGGCGGCGCAGCCCTGCGAGGAATAGTGCCAGCGGCTCGGCGTCGCTGCCGGGCAGCAGGCTCACGTTGGGCGAGATTTGAGGCAGCACGGCATCGCCGCACAGCAGGACGCCGCTGTCTGCATGGAAGAACGACAGATGCCCCGGAGCATGGCCGGCCGTTTGCACCGGCGCCCATATCCGGCTGCCCATCCGGAACGGCAGGTCCTCGCTGATAAACGAGATCTCCGGCTGCGGCATAACTTGGGGGAAGAAGCCGTTCAGATGCTCCGGCAGCAGGGCAAGCTTGGTTTCCGGCATGCCATGCTGCCGGAAGAGCGCCGGGAGCGCGTGATCCATCGTGGAATCCGTTCCCCACATGAGCATCGCTTCCCGATGCGCCCGCTCTGACATCCACACCTTGGCGCCCGAACGCTCCTGAAACCACCCGGCAAGCCCATAGTGATCGGGGTGATGATGGGTCAGCACGACCGAAGCGATGTCGCTGAACTCGAACCCGAGCTGCTCCATCGCCGCCAGCCATTCCTGCTCCGAGGAACTCGTTCGCGGCCCCGGATCGATGACGGTCACACCGTCATCCCCCCGCAGCACATAGCTGTTCACCCATCTTAAGGGATTGGACAATGTAATCTTCACCTGACTGAGCTGATGTTCTTCTATATGATGAATGTCCGGGTTATTTCCCTTCTCTTCCTGATTCATTGTAGATGCAACCTCCATCTGCATTATGACTTCAAATCCGACTCTTTCATCATAAGCTTGTAATCGGGATATGTATAGCAGGGTGCCTGGTTTAGATCCTACTGTTTTCCATCAAAGGACGCTTCACGTACGCATCGTTCCTCCAATCGCTGTTGCTTTTACGGAATCGATTCGTCCGCTCCGCTGCTTCGTGCTCGTTCATCATAAAGCGTGTACCATCTGATCTTAATAAGCAGATGACCTTCTTTCATATACGAAAAGCATCCCCATAGTCATATAAACTTGGGGATGCTTCTCCATTAGCGAAACTGTAATTTTTTTGAGTTAGCTGAGTACGCTTCATTTCAATCCTGTAAGACTTTCTTAGGACTTGCATGATGTTTACACTCTCTTTTCGATCCACAAAGTCCCTCTTGCTTGGGAAATTGCACGTTCTGCAACCTCTTGATATTCCAAGTTAATTCCTTCTACTTATCTCCAGCTTAATGAATACTCGCCTCATACTGAAAAGCTGCATCATATCACTTCAGCTGACGGTCTACTTCCTGGCATGAACGCTGGATGGCTTCCTCGGCAGGCAGGGTGATCTTGACTCCGTCCTCACCCATCCATTCGACCTCTCCGTTAGCGGCTCCGCGTCCAACGATCAGACGCAGCGGAGCGCCGGCAAGGTCGGCATCCTTGAACTTGACGCCTGCCCGTTCGTCCCGGTCATCCAACAGCGGCTCCAGACCAGCCTTGTTCAGCTCGCTGTAGATATGTTCAGCCAGTCTCATCTGAATCTCATCCTTAACCGCAACCGGGATAATGTGCACCTTGAAGGGAGCCACGGACATCGGCCAGACCAACCGCTCTTCCGAGATGCTCTGTTCGGCGATGGCGGACATGACTCGGGAGACGCCAATACCGTAGCAGCCCATGATCAGCGGTTTCTCCCGTCCGTCGGAATCCAGGTACATGGCGTTCATAGCCTCACTGTACTTCGTACCGAGCTTGAACACATGTCCAAGCTCAATCCCGCGGTGAAACTGAAGCGGAGCTCCGCAGCGCGGGCAAGGTTCACCTTCCGTTACATTCCGGAAATCGCCGGTGTGTTCCAGCGAAAAATCATGCCCTGGGCGGACTCCCTTCAGATGGGTATCCCCCTGGTTGGCACCGGTGATCCCCTCTGCCATAGCTGCCACTTCGGAATCGACCAATACCTTCAGGGTTAGACCTACCGGTCCCGCAAACCCGACTGGGGCTCCCGTCGCCTGCATCACCTCTTCGGCGCTCGCTAATTCCGCGAGTTCTGCTTCTAGGTAAGACTTCACCTTTGCCTCGTTTGCTTCGCGGTCTCCCCGGACAAGCACCGCAACCCGTTCTCCATCTACGTGGTAAATCAGCGTCTTGATCAATTGCTCCGGGCCGACTTGGAGGAAGTCAGACAGTTCCTGAATGCTCTTCACATTGGGAGTTATTACCCGTTCTATTACTGAGCTGCCGTCGGTCTTTACGGATTCTCTTCCTGCAGGCTCAGCTGAAACCGCAGACTCCGCTCGCTCGAGATTCGCAGCATAACTGCAATCGCTGCACGAAACAACGGTATCCTCGCCTATATCCGCCAGTGCCATAAACTCATGGGTTTCCCCTTGCCCGCCAATGGCACCCGCATCGGCTTCCACCGCCCGGAACGCTAGCCCGCAGCGTCTAAAGATTCGTTCATACGTTTCATACATGTTCCGATAGGACACATCCAGGCCTTCCCAGTTCCGGTCAAAGGAGTAGGCATCCTTCATCAGAAATTCCCGCCCCCGCAGCAGACCAAAACGCGGACGCCGTTCATCCCGGTATTTGTTCTGAATTTGGTACAGGTTGACCGGCAGCTTCCGGTACGAAGAAATCTCTTGGCGAACGATGGACGTAATCACCTCTTCATGGGTTGGTCCAAGCACAAACTCCCGGTTATGGCGGTCATGCAGCCTGACGAGTTCCGAACCGTAAACATCGTACCTGCCCGATTCCTTCCACAGCTCGGCGGGCTGAACAGCGGGCATGAGCATCTCCTGTCCGCCGGAGGCATCCATTTCCTGCCGAATAATAGCTTCGATCTTTCGCAAGACCCGCCATCCCAGCGGCAGATACGAATAGATTCCTGCTGCCGTTTGACGGATATAGCCGCCGCGGAGCATCCATTGATGGCTCAGTGCCTCCGCCTCGGAAGGCACATCACGCATCGTTGTCATCAATAATTGGCTTTGCCGCATCTTCCTCATACTCCTTCTTATATCCATGAATGAACCTGCCTGAGCGCAAAAAAGAGCACATTCGCTCCTAGGGACGATGTGCTCGTGGTACCACCCTGATTCCATCTTGCCGAACGCAAAAGGCGCTCCATTGAAGATGCTTCATAAGGCGGTAACGGGCCGAACCGGCGCCGCTTGTTCACAGCGGGCAACTACAAGGTAGGAAGGACACAGCCTAGCGGGTGGAAGCCTTTCAGCCAGGGGCTTCTTTTCTGTCTCGCCGAATCTTGCATCCTCATGTCCTTGATGATCGTTATTCACGGGAAATTCATTTTCCAATACATTACAGCCGGAAGGTCGGAATGTCAAGCATGAACGGGTAGGCGATTCTAATGAGCGATATGGTCCAGCACCTGCCGTAAGATCCCGATGACATGCTCATCTTCATACGTATAAAAATATGTATTTCCTTCTCTCCGGTATTTGACCAGTCTTAAACCTCGCAGATAGCCAAGCTGGTGGGATACCGCCGACTGACTCATGCCAAGCACCTCGGCAATATGGCCGACGGGGCATTCTTCTTGCGAGAGCAAATGAAGAATCCGGATCCGCGTCGGATCCGAAATGGCCTTCAGCAGTCGTGACGCTTCCATGGCCTCGTCTTCGTGCAGCAGCACATGGTGCTCTTTTTCCATAAACTAATCCCCTCTTCTCCATAATGGCTTGAACGATTTCGCGGGCATCCCGTGAAACTCCTGCCAAGAGTGCGGAGCCCCGGTGCGTCTGCCAAGGCAAACCTACATAATAGTGCCCCATTACCGAACTGATACCGCGTGTATGAATAACAGCCTTCTCATGATCCAGCGCTTGATCCACATGAAGCCAATCATAGCAGGGAACAAAGCCGGTCGCCCAGATGATAATCCGGACCTTAAACTCCGTTCCATCCGCGAATCGCATGCCGGAAGCGCCGGCATCAACGGCTCTCTTTTTTAACATCACTTTACCGCACTTGACCGCTTGTTTCAATTCATATCCAAAAATCGGGTCTCCGCGGCGCTTCAGCTCCGACCCAGGAGGAACCGCCGGCTGATAAAATGCCGAGTTTGTCCAACCACCAGAACATGCCCGTTCCCCAAGGGTCATGGGTAAATACCGCGGCTGCTGTCCGAGGGCCAAATACGTCTCCCGACCACCCGACAGTCGACCGCAATCTGCGCCCCGCTGTTCCCGCCGCCAACGACAAGACCCCCGCCCTCTTGAAGCTGGGAAGGCTGCCTGTAATCGGATGAAAGCAGCTGGAGGATTTCCTCTGGAACCGATGCTGCAAACGTTGGATTTCGGAGGCTGCATACGATTTCAGATAGGAAGCCATTCGTATCTTGTTTCCCCTTCGAGCATAAAATGGTGACTGCATCGTCAAAGGCCGCATGAACTTGGAATAAATATCTGATGAATCCAGTTGACAACATACACATTCAGTCATACTATAGGCATAAAGTTGCTTCGAGGAAACAATATATGCTCGGCCCAATTTAGTAGGGAGAGGTTAAACTTTATGGATGAGACAAAATATCGGCAGCATTTGCATCAGGCAGCGCTCGGCGAGCGGTTTCTGATTGAACAGGTAGATATCCGCGGAGAGCATAAGCGGCGGCTTCTGGACCTCGGATTCGTACCGGGCTCCGTTGTCGAAGTGCTGCAAGCCAGCCCGCTCGGCGATCCGACCTCTTATAGAGTGGCAGGTACCGTCATTGCATTAAGAAAAGAAGAAAGTCAGTTAATCTGGGGTAAGGTGATGTCATCATGAGAACTTTTACCGTCGCGCTGGCTGGCAACCCGAACACGGGAAAAAGCACGCTTTTTAATGCGCTCACCGGGCTGAAGCAGCACACCGGCAACTGGTCCGGCAAAACAGTCAGTCTCGCAAGCGGCTATTACGATTACAAAGACACCCGCTTCCAATTTATCGATCTGCCCGGGACGTACTCTTTGTTCTCCAACTCGGCCGATGAAGAAGTGGCGCGCGATTATATTATTTTTGAAAAACCGGACGTTACCCTGCTGGTTCTGGATTCTACGGCGCTGGAAAGAAGCCTTAACCTTGCGCTGCAAGTGCTGGAAATGACCGACCGGGTCATTATCTGCCTGAATCTGATGGACGAAGCGAAGAAAAAAGGCATCAAGATTAACGCACGCAAGCTGGCGGATCGGCTCGGGGTTCCCGTCATTCCGATATCGGCCAGAAATAACGAAGGTCTGGATACCCTGTCCGAGCAGCTGCTTCTCATGTGCACAGGGCAGACTCCGACTACGCCGTACCGGATGAAATATAACGAATATCTGGAATCGCAAATTTCCGGTCTGGAGTCCGAATTACGAGACATTCTTGGCGACGAATATCCAGCCAGATGGCTGGCGATCCGTTTTCTTGATGGAGACCGGAAGCTGATCGCGACGCTGAAAGAACGATTAAAGGCTTCGGATAAAGGAGGGATTTCGCTTGGAACAGCTAAAGCGCTTGGAAGCTCTAACAGCCGCCATTCCTGCTGAGCAGGTAGAGGATGTTCGGGAAGACATCGTGGGCGAATTATTCAAAAAATCCCGCGAGCTGTGCAGTGATGCCGTCACCGTCACCAACCGCGAGCTCCTATACCGTTCCGAGCGTCTGGACCGCATCTTCACCTCCAAGCTGTGGGGATTTCCGATTATGCTGGCCATGCTCGGCGTTATTTTTTACTTAACGATCGCAGGGGCTAACGTGCCTTCTTCCATGCTGGCCAGTTTCTTCGGCTGGATCGAAGGTTACCTGACGATGGCCTTTCAGGCCCTCCATGCTCCCGATTGGCTCTATGGCGTGCTGATCCTCGGATTGTTCCGGGGGACCTCCTGGGTTGTCAGTGTCATGCTGCCTCCCATGGCCATTTTCTTTCCAGCCTTTGCGCTGCTTGAGAACTATGGCTATTTGCCTCGGGTAGCCTTTAACCTGGACCGCCTGTTCAAAAAAACGGGAGCGCACGGCAAGCAGTCCCTCACCATGGCGATGGGATTCGGCTGCAATGCGGCGGCCATTATGTCGACCCGGATCATCGAGTCGCCTCGGGAGCGGATGCTCGCCATTCTGACCAATAACTTCGTGCCCTGCAACGGTCGCTGGCCGACCCTGATCCTGCTGGCCTCCTTGTTCATGGCTGCAGGTTTCTCGGGAGGTGCCCAGACGCTCGTAACGGCTTCCGTTGTTATGGGCATGGTGCTGATCGGTGTCGTTGTCACGCTCACGGTATCATGGGGATTATCCAAAACCGCCTTGAAAGGCATTCCTTCCCACTACACGCTGGAGCTGCCTCCATACCGTAAACCGAAGATACTGAATACCATTCTCCGGTCGACCCTGGATAAAACCTTCTATGTACTGCGCAGAGCCATTATTGTAGCGGCGCCTGCAGGCGTCCTCACCTGGGTGCTTGCCAACATTTATATTGGCGATGCCAGCATTCTGATTCATTTTGTAGAATTTCTCGATCCGTTTGCGCGCGCACTCGGACTCGATGGCTTCATTCTGATGGCCTTTATCATTGGCCTTCCGGCCAATGAAATCGTGCTGCCGATCCTGCTGATGGGATATTTGGCTACGGGGTCCCTGACCGAGGTTACCGATATGTTTGCCCTCAAGCAAATCTTCCTGGACCAAGGCTGGACCTGGCTGACCGCACTGAACATGATGCTCTTCTCGCTGCTTCATTATCCATGCGGAACCACGCTCGTCAACATCTGGAAGGAAACGAAAAGCGCAAAGTGGACGTTCCTGTCCTTTGCCATCCCGACGGCCATCGCCATCGGCGTCACCTTCCTGGTCGCTCAGATGGCCCAGGCACTGGGATGGGTTTAACGACCGAGGATTGAATCAGCGTCATATAAAGCAAACGAGCCGCTCAAGAAGTCTCTTGAAGCGGCTCGATATGTTTTACCCGGATATGGATAAGTTCTATGAAACTTAACCTTTCACCGAACCAGCAGCGATGCCTTCCACGATACGATCGCTAAGGAACAGGAACATCAGCAGGATTGGCAAAATACTGATCATCAAGGTTGCGCCAATAGCACCCCAATCGGTTGTGTATTGTCCGATAAAGTTCTGCACGCCGACGGTAAGCGTCTTGAACATATCCGAGCTGATGAACGTATTCACAAAAATAAACTCGTTCCAGTTGTAGATCATGTTAATGATGGCTGTCGTCGCCAGCACCGAGCCGGTCATCGGAAGCACGATCCGGAAGAAGACCCGGTGAACCGAGCAGCCGTCCATAACCGCCGCCTCTTCCACTTCCTTCGGCAGCGTGTAATAGAACCCGAGCAGAATCATAATGGTAATCGGCATATTGAAAGCCACGTACGACAATATCAAAGAAACCGGATGATCGGTCAAGCCAACCTTGTTGAAAATGCTGAACAGCGGGATCAAGGTGGAGTGAACCGGAATCATCATGGCAACCATAAATAATCCGAGGACGAAGGAGCTGCCCTTCCACTTCATTCTCGTAATCGCGAAGGTGACGAGACTTCCCAGAATGACCGTTAGCGCAGTCGCGGCGACGGTAATCCAGACGCTGTTCAGAAAATATACGCTGATGTTGCCGGCACTCCATACCTTCTCGTAATTCTCCCAGCGCGGATTCATCGGAAGGGACAGCGGAGGAAGATCGAACACTTCCTGATTGTTTTTTAATGAGAACAGCAGCAGCCATACGAGCGGGAACAGCTGGAATACGGCTACGCCAATCAGCACGATATACAGCAGCGCGCACCCCAGCTTGCCTCCTACACCGTTTCCGGACCGGGCGCGCCCGTCTTGGAGCTGTCCTGTGGCTCCGGATATCATGAAGCATTCCTCCTTATGAATATTGGATCGTTTCTTTCGATGCCGTTAATTTCCGTATGACCCACGTTACGATCAGACAGATCACCAACAGGAAGAAACCGATCGCGCTGCCGTAACCGAAATCATAAGCGCGGAACGCCGTGTGATACATGTAGGACGCCATCACTTCACTTGCGCCGTTAGGTCCCCCGTCCGTCATAACAAAGATGAGGTCGAAATATTTCAAGGAACCTACCACCGCCAGCACGATCGTAACCTTAATCACTTCCATGATGAGTGGAAGCTTGATCCGGAACGCAATTTGCAGGGAAGTCGCCCCGTCGATCTTGGCCGCTTCCACCAGCGATGCCGGGATATTCTTCAAAGCTGCATAATAGATCAAGATATAGAAACCGGCATACTGCCACAGAATCGGAATAAACAAGGCGAACAAGACAAGCGACGGCTCAGCGAGCCATGCCGGCGGGTTCGTGATCCCGATGGATTCCAGGAAGCTGTTCACGATCCCGTTCGTCGGGTGGTAAATGCGCAGCCACAGCTGCGCGATCGCAACGGAGGACAGCAGCATGGGGATGAGATAGATTTTACGGAACAGGTTGGCGCCCTTGATCTTGGAGGCCAGCACCATCGCCACGGCCAGGTAAATGATCAGGCTTGCTGCCGAGAATACGGCTAACAGCAGGGAGTGCCATGCACTGTCCCAGAACTTGCCGTCCGAGAGCAGGGCCTGGTAATTATCAAGTCCGATAAAGGTCATCGAACCGATGCCGTTCCATTCGTTCAGTCCGTAATAGGCGGTTAGTAGGATCGGAATATAAACGACGGCCATAATCACAAGCAGCGCGGGCAAAACATACAGTGCGATGATTTTTTTGTTGGACATCACTTTATCCAAAGTGTCCGACTCCTTTCTTCCTATGGTCTTAAGGAAAGATTTATCCGGCATCGCTGCCGGATAAATCAGGGTCCCGTTTCTTTGTTGTCCTAAAGAGTCTTAGTTCCCTTTGGAGATCGCCGCTTCATGCTCTTCGGAGAATTTCTCCGGCGTCACGGCTTTGCCGAAGAGCGCCTGAATCATGTTCAGATGTGTCTCGGCGGCATTCGCCTCCATCTGAACATCCGCGAACAGGGTGATGCTGCTTGCTTGGTTCATTTCATCAAAGAGATCGATGTACAGCTGCGGAAGCTCAAGCGTCGAGGTATCCACCTTCGTTGCCGGGATGACGCCGGCACCTGTAACGGACTGCTCGCCCCACTTGGTGACGAAATACTCAACAAACTTCTTGGACTCCTCTTTCACCTTGGAGTTCTCGCCGATGAACAGGCCGACGCCCGGTCCGCCTACCCAGCTGTTAATATCGCCTTTGCCGCCTTCAACCGTCGGGAATTTGAAGAAACCGACGCTGTCGCGGAATTCTTGCGGAATCTCTTCATTGGTCGTAAAGTTAGGCAGTTCCCAGGTCCCCATCATGTACATGGCCGCTTTGCCGTTCAGGAATTCGGATTTCGCTTCCTCGTTGGATAGGCCGTTGAACCCTTTGACAAACGCGTTGCCATCCACCAGCGATTGAACCTCGGCGGCTGCCTTTACAAGCGATTCGTCCTTGAAAGAACCCGAACCGCTGATTGCGCTGGCAAGCGTTTCTTGTCCGCCGATTCGGTCTGCCAGGTACATGTACCAGAGCGAACCGGTCCAGCGATCCTTGTTGCCCAGTGCGATCGGAGCAATCCCGTTATCGGACAGCGTTTTCACGACATTTTTGAATTCTTCGTAGGTTTGCGGAATCGCCAGATTATGCTGCTCGAATATCGCTTTGTTGTAGTATACCGGAGCGATATTGAACTCGAGTGGAAGCGCATACGTTTTGCCGTCAATGGCATAAGCCTCGGTCGTGCCGGCTACGAACTTGCCATTAAGCTGACCGTCCAGCAAATCATCTACCGGTGCAAACAGTTTACCTTCGACATATGGCTTCAGGAATCCCGCTGCCCAGGTTACCCCTACGTCCGGAAGCTCGTTCGAGGCGGAAAGCACTTTCAATTTATTTTTATATTGCTCATTATCCAGAACTTCCTGTTTGATCGTCACGTTCGGATTCTCTTTTTGATATTCTTCGATGATCTGATTCACAATTTTGTTCTGTCCCGCAGAAACGCCTGCCGGCCATAAGTGCATGAAGTTCACCGTAACTTTATCGCCCTCGCTGCCGCTGTTGCCTGAATCCCCCGTGCTGCTGCTGCTCGATCCACAACCAGCCGCAACCAGAGCGAGACACAATGTTAAAAGCAGAACCGTCCATTTTTTGTTGAACACGTTTACAACCCCTTTTCTAGTATGCTGTTCGCGTATTGAAACCGCTTTAATCAAATTTTATCAGTGAGGGGATGATTGTATAAGGTCATAATGATTGGGACTAATTCCACTTTTATTAGATTTCCTCTCCGCTGTCGGATACGCTGTGGCGGTATTGACTCGGGCTTACCTCCTCAAGGTCACGGAACACTTTCACGAAATACTTCGCCGTTTGGTATCCCACCTTCTCCGCAATTTCCGCAACAGGCAGCGATGTGCCCGCCAGCAGCTCCTTGGCCCGCTGCACCCTGCGACGCGTCAAATATTCGCTGAAGGTGAGTCCGGTCTGCTCTTTGAATAACACGCTGAAATAACTGGAATTCAGGTGAAGCACTTCTGCCACCTCCTTAAGCGATACCGATTCCTGAAGGTGCTGATCCACGTACTTTAGCGCTTCCTGCACCTGAATGCTGTAGCCCTTATCCTGCTGCGCCGCCTCCAGGAGCTTGGGATCCACCAGTTTCTCCATCCGCTCAATCCGGTCTATTTTTTCCCGGCGTTCCAGGGCCGATTCGACCGCAGTTACCAGCTTCCGCTTATCCAGCGGCTTTAGGAGATAATCCACGACGCCGTATTGCAGCGCTTTACGGGCATAATCGAATTCCGAATACCCGGATATGACAATAATGACCGGCGGATGCTCTATTTCATGCAATCTCTCAATGAGCTCAAGCCCCCCGATTTCCGGCATGCGGATGTCCGTCACCACCAGATGAGCTACCTGCTCCTGCAGCCACTCCAGCGCCTCTACGCCGCTTGAAGCCGTCACGATTCTGCAGCGACCCGACGACCATGCCTCCAGCGTCTTCCTTACCCCTTCTCTCGTCCTCGGCTCATCATCCACGATCAGTATCGTTTTCATGCTGTTCCCCCTCCCCACCATTAGCCTGAAAATCATTCGGAATTTGAAATGAGATCGTCGTTCCCTGACCCACCACGCTGTGAATACGCAAGCCGGCTTGCCCGGAAGCGTAATACAACCGGATTCGTTGCTCTACATTGGCAATGCCAACACCGCTTTTTTTAGAAGATTCCGCGTATCCCTTTTCCATGGAGGAATACAGAGAGGCCACCGTCTCCTCGTCCATTCCGGGACCGTCATCGCTAACCGAAATGACCGTATATCCCGGGTGATCCGAGGCATTCGCCCGTACCATAACGGTGCCCGGCCCCAATCGCTGCTCAACTCCGTGGAGGATCGCATTTTCCACGATCGGCTGAATCAGCAGCTTCGGAATCGGCACGTTTTTGCTGGTCTCATCCGCCTCGATTTTCCAGGATAACCGGTCCAGCATCCGCATTTTCATAATCATCAAATAACGCTCGGCATGATCCAGCTCGTCCCGGACCGATACCCACTCATCCTCGTCTTTGCGGTTAATGACGTAACGGAATAAGCCGGACATCGCGACCACGATTTGGGCCAGCTCTTCTTCGCCTTGATCATCCAGCGCCCAGTAAAACGCTTCCAATGTGTTAAAAAGAAAGTGCGGATTGATCTGCGCCTGCAGCGCTTTAAGTTCTGTCCGGCTCTGAATGATCTCCTTCTGATACACGACCTCGATTAATTCGTTCAGCGAATCCACCATCTGGTTGTACGAATTGTTAAGCTCGTTGATCTCCATCGTCTTCGAGGTGACGGCAATGGGCCTCAGCGTTCCCAATCTCACGCCGCGCATGGCTTTGATCAGATTCAAAATCGGCCGGATGATCATCGTGGTCAGTATAAAGCTTAAGAACAGAAACAGCAGCGCACCCACGCCCCCGGATACGATAATCGCGGTCCGCAGCACCGATATCCCCTCCGTCGTATAGTCGACAGGCGTCAAGATGACCAGGTTCCAGCCCGTGGCCTCAGACTGTTTCTGTACGGCAATGTAGTCCTCGTGGCCGACCGTAACCGTCTCCCCTTCGCGGTGCAAAACCTCCTTCGCATCCACCTCGGTGGCAAATTCCGACGAGATTTCATTTCCCGCCTGATCAAACAATCCCATCGTTTCACGCGAATCGCTGCCCATGCCGCCTGCAGAGTCCGCCAGCGCAAAATAGTCCTTCTCCAGCTTCACGAGCAAGTACCCGGCGTGGGCAAAGGAATGGTCAATCAGCCGAATTCTCCGTACCGCTACCACCACATCCGGATCCCGGGGATCCTGACCGAACCATACCAGCTTTCCCATGCCCTGGTCCGCCGCAGCAATCCAATCGCCTCTAACCCGGCTGGTCAAACTTCCTTCATCCAGTGGAAACAGCCGCCGATAATCCTTCGTATATAATTCCAACGACCGGATGCCCGTAGCGTAGGCTTCATATTTACGAACCTCCTGTTGAAGGGACTGCCGTTCACCGAATGTAATCGGCTTACCCGCAGTCTCCTGCGCCAGAAAGCGCTGAACCGTTGCGTTCGTCGAGACTTGGGCCGTCAGGGTATCCACCTGCTTCAGCAGCGCATCCAGCTTCCCCGTGGCCTGAACGGCCGTCTGCTGAATATGCTTCTCCGCACTGTTGCGCAGCAAAGCCGAAACCTGATCATATACAAACACCCCGACCAATGCCAATACGATAACCATCACCAGCATAAATCCAAGGAAGATTTGATTCCGCAGTGTATTCAGCCTGCCAAACCTGTTCAAGTTCTGCACTCCCTTTCGATTTGGAACTGTTATTCACTATACACAATCTTGTTGAAGTTAGGGAGTCCTCGCCGGTACGCAAAGGTTTAAAGCATATGTACTTTATTACTCAAAAAAAAGAGGAAATGTGAAAGGTAGTTTCCCCTTGCACTTCCTCCCATATACAGACGAACATATCACTATACCGGATATAATTCCTGATGCCGCTCAAGCTCTCTTTTGCAATCGGTGCACAGCCCTCTTACGGCGCCGGTGTCATCCGCGTAAAAGATTAATTGTCGCTTGCGCCGGCATTTACTGCATGCTTGTCCATGCTGACCGCTCCGGGTTCGTGTTGTTGTGTTCAGATGGATGACATTACGCTCGCCCCCGCTTCTTTTCTTGCGTCTGAACCATACAACTGCAAGAAGGACTAGAACGGCTCCGGTCATCATCCCGATCATCCATCCCATGTTTATTTCACCTCCGACATGTGCAGGCTATTTGTACAAAACAGCTAAAAAACGAATAGCAGATTTACACTCCATGATCACGTATAAACGACGTCGCTACATCTAATACCAGCTGCGAACATTTTAACATATCTTGTATTTGTCATGGCGCTTCCTGCTCATTTCCAATTACAGAATATAACCGGAATTCCGGAAATGAAAACACAAAAAAGCCTTCTCACTCCCGTTGCTACGGGAAGGAAGGCTTTCGCTGTGCTTTCGTTCATGCAACCGGCATGGTGTCAGATCTTCAACTCACCGAGTTTTATCAACTCAACGACAGCTTGCGAACGGCCCTTGACGTTTAATTTCTGCATGACATTGGAGATGTGGTTACGCACCGTCTTTTCGCTAATAAACAACTGCCCGGCGATATCGCGAGTCGTTTTGTCCTGCACTAGCAATTCAAACACTTCGCGTTCACGGTGGGTTAACAAGAACTTGCTGTTATGGTCGGTCCCCTTCAATGGTGTCACCCCTCCTTGCCCGGGTATGTGTGGTCTAACAAGGGTAAGGGATACAGTCAACTCATCTTATGTAAGATGTGGGGGGAAGGTGCGAAAGAGGCGCACAATTTGGGCGATTGGCCCGTATTGGCGATTTTTGTCCTTGCTTCCTCGCGAGGGTTGGTCTATGATGATGTTGTAAAAATAGTTTTCTTTATTTTTTCATATTTATAAAAATTATTTTCAAAATTAGAATCCCCTGTTATGCCCTGGCAATAAGCTCACCGGGAACCTTGAAGGAGGCTTGTGATGACACCAATCTTGCATATTATATCTGTCGAAAAGGAAAGTCTGCCCCGTCAGGAACGACGGCTCGCAGAGTTTATTTTGACAGCTCCATCCGAGATTGTGCATATGGGCATTAAAGATCTTGCAGAGCAGTGTGAGGTCAGCGCTGCCACCGTAACCCGTTTTTGTAAAAACTTTCAGTGTAAGGGATATCCTGATTTTAAGCTCAAGCTCGCCGCCGAAATCGCTCATGCAGAAATGGCTTCACGCACGGGAAATACGCGCTATCAGGATATCGTTGCCGGCAACGCGCTTGCCGGCATTGTCGAGGCGATTGAATCCAATCATCTGACTTCGATACGGGATACGACAGAGCTGCTCGATCTGGGTCAGCTGGAGCGTGCCGTGGATGCCCTATGCCGCGCGAAGCGCATTGATCTGTACGGAGTGGCTACCTCTTCCATTGTGGCACAGGACTTCTACCAGAAGCTGATCCGGATCGGCAAAAACTGCACGGCTTTCGCAGATTCGCATATGCAGATCACGTCTGCCTCTACCTTGACTTCAAACGATGTTGCCGTTGCTGTTTCATACTCCGGCGAAACTCCGGAGACCATCGATGCGTTGACTTGTGCCAAAGACGCCGGCGCCTTCACGATCAGCATCACGTCGTACCGAAGCAGCGCCATCTCCGCTCTGGCAGACATCACACTGTATTCCTCTTCATTAGAGGAAGGAATGCGCCGGGGAGACATGGCTTCGCGTATCGCTCAGCTTCACATTATCGACATCCTGTTCATGGGTATGGCCAGTCGGGACTTCTCCACGTATGTTCCCCGTCTGGAGCAATCATATCTTAATGTTCAAAACTATCGCAAAAGCCGAGGAGGACAATAACCAATGAATATTTACACGTTCCGCGATGAAGAACAATTTGTGCAAACAGGTGCCAACCTGATCTCCAGCCTGATTCACACCAATCCGCGCGCTAAGCTGGGACTGGCTACAGGAAGCACACCGGTCGGGCTCTATGCCAAACTGATTGAAATGAATCGTCAGGGCCTGGTCAGCTTCGCCCAGACCACAACATATAATCTGGACGAATATGTAGGCCTTCCCGAGAACCATCCCGAGAGCTACCGCACCTTCATGAATGAGAAGTTCTTCAATCATGTGGACATCCAGATCGAACGGACCCATGTGCCGAACGGAAATGCTGCCGATCCAGAAGCAGAATGCCTGAATTACGATAAAATGCTGGAAGAATTCGGCCCGGTTGATCTCCAGCTTCTCGGCCTTGGACATAACGGACACATCGGTTTTAACGAACCTGGCGAAGCCTTGAGTGGGGGTACGCATGTGGTGGAGCTGCAAG
Source organism: Paenibacillus sp. MDMC362 (assembly GCF_003269305.1). Taxonomy (NCBI): domain Bacteria; kingdom Bacillati; phylum Bacillota; class Bacilli; order Caryophanales; family Paenibacillaceae; genus Paenibacillus; species Paenibacillus sp. MDMC362. Next base: position 92,738 of record NZ_QLYT01000003.1, on the reverse strand, counting down.
AGAAAACACGCACCGCCAATGCAAGATTCTTCCCTACCCTGGATGATGTGCCAACCCATGCGATTACGATGGGCGTTGCCACGATCTTGAAAGCCCGGCAAATTCTTCTCCTCGTCCGTGGTGAGGATAAAGCGGAAATTGTTCACCGTGCATTAAAAGGACCGATTACGACAGAATGTCCAGCATCGCTGCTTCAATGCCATCCGAATGTGGTTGTCCTTCTGGATCAAGGTGCAGGGAGACTGCTGGTATGAGCGGCGAACGAAAAGAATCTGTCCAATTGCTGTATGGTCAAGTCCTGACGCCAAACGGCATCTGCGAAGACGGCGTGCTGGCGATTCAAGGTGAGAGCATCTCCTACGCCGGTGATGCTTCCGGGCTCCCTGCCGATCTGAAGCAGGCCGCAGCGGAAGTGATCCATCAACCGGATGGGTACATTATTCCCGGTTTTATTGATATCCACGTACATGGGGGCAACGGTGAAGATTTCATGGATGCCTCCAAGGATGTCCTGGATAAAATCACGTCGTTCCACAGCTCCCAGGGCACAACGGCCATGCTTGCTACCACGATGACGGCACCTAAGGCAGCCATCGACCATGTGCTGCAAGAAGTTAACGACTACAAGAGCCAAGACATGCCTTACACAAGACTGGTGGGCGTACATCTGGAAGGCCCTTTTATCAGCCCGAAATGGCCCGGCGCACAAAATCCGGAGCATATCGTCCACGCTAATATCGATTGGCTGGAAGAGTGGGTATCCACTTACCCTGGCCTGGTCCGCCAGGTGACGCTCGCACCCGAGCGCGAGGGAGCACTAGAGGCTATCTCTTGGCTGAACACCCACGGGATCGTAGCCGCCTTGGGGCATACAGATGCCACCTATGAGGAAGTCGAAGCCGCCGTTGAAGCAGGTCTTAGCCATGGCGTGCATACCTTCAATGCGATGACAGGACTGCACCACCGCAAGCCTGGCGTGGTGGGGGCGATGCTCAGTGATGATCGCTTAAGCTGCGAGATTATCGCTGACGGTATCCATGTCCACCCCGCAGCCATTCGGATTCTGGCCCGCATGAAGCAAGACGGAAATCTGATTCTGATTACCGACGCGATGTCCGCTACCGGTATGGCTGACGGCGAATATACGATTGGTGACCTGCCGGTTGTTGTCGAGAACGGCATCGCCACACTCAAGAGCAACCGAGACAGCCTGGCTGGCAGTACGCTGACGATGATCAAAGGCTTTCAGCTGTTGGTCCGAGAGGTTGGGTTAAGCCTTGAGCAGGCTTCCCGCGTCGGAAGTCTTAATCCCGCCGCAAAGATCGGCATCGCTGATCTTACAGGCTCTCTTGAAGCCGGCAAGCTTGCCGACGTGCTGATGCTTTCAAGTGATCTGGAGCTTCAAGGCGTCTGGATTCAAGGGCAACGCAAACATTAATCCTGATTGATTATTACTTATAGCAGACATAGCGAAGGAGCTGCCTTTTTAGGGATGATTTCATTCCTAAAGAGCAGCTCCTTTTGGTATAGAGGTTTTACCGGCTGTTCCGATTACCGCCAAACCAACCGTCATCCGTATCATTCTTCATCAGGTTGCCGCGGGTATCGTTCATGCCGTCACGACCGCCAAGGTTCAGTGGGAACACACGGTTAATCCATGTGCCGAAATCGCGCGTGAGCGTTCCAACCGTGTTCGAGGCATTACCGTCAGTTCCAAAACGATTGGCATGCTGATAAAAATCCTCATCCGTGGAAACATATACTTGACTGATATGCGGAGCGGTCTTGCGAATTTTGCTCGTAATCTCTTGACGTACATGTTGAGGAACCTCTTCACGATTGTTGCTCATGATGCCCATGCCATTGTTGTTGTAAGTGCCATAAGGAACGCCATTAATGCCTGTTCCCATATGAGTGTCATTTGTCGTACCGTTCGTTCCGTTAGTACCCATCAGTCCATTCGTGCGTGTTCCGTTTAACGTATTATAATTGCTGCCGCCAAATCCGCCATTGGTTGTCGTTCCGTTTACACCGAAGCCGCGGTTATCGGCATTACGGCCTAAACCTGTTCCAAGACCTGTTGTATTGTCCATAGCACGTCTTGTGTCGTTTGCCATTCCTTGCAGGAGACCGACGCTGCCTGTACCTGAGGTACCAAAGGTACGGTTTCTGACATTCGTGGTGTTCGCGCCCGTCAGCGTACGGTCAGCGGCACGATTAGCTCCAGTGCTCATACCCGTCACACGACCGTTGATGTTGTTCGTGTTCATGCCATCCCGGGACAGCGATACATACGCATTGCGGTTCGTCACGAATACATGGGCAGTACCTAACCCACTGATATCCGAAACTTTTCTCGACAGCGTTTTGCTGTATTTCAGGTTGGTCAGGTCATGCTGCTGCGTGCTGCGGACGTTCTGGTTGTTCCGTACGGAATTCACACCGATACGGCCATTGTCCACATTGTTCGTACGTGTCGTGTTGCCATCGTTGGCGTTGCCGCATCCTGCTACTGCAGCCATACTCAGCAGCAATGCCGTGGAGACGGTCAGGTTGAGGGCCTTGGATTTAATCATGATTCATCCTCCATCTCTATAATGAGTGTATTAACATCGTATAGGATGGCCTTGCGGCAGAAGTGGTATGCTGAAAGGTTTTAACATGGAAGATTACTGATGATCAAGCCTAATTTTATGGACAAAAAAACACCGATTAGATCAGGAACATCCATCGGCGTTTTATTTCAATTTACTTATGAAGTGGAGGACTGCACCTGTATTCTGGCGTCATCCATAATATCGGCAAGCGATTGCTCCAGGACGTATTGCGTGCTCCATCCCAGCGCTTTGAGAAGCCCGGCCCCTTGCTGCCCTCCGGTCCCCTTATTTAACGAATCCAACGAAAGCGAGGCGGATTCAGGTCCCCAATCGATGGGCACCGCCGTCCCGGTCTCCTTCAGTAAGCGCTCAGCCAGCTCTCCAAGCGTACGCTCTTTCCCCGAATCGATGGGATACGTCATGCCGGAAGAACCGCTCTTCAGAAGTACGCCGTATGCAGCTACCGCATCCCGGACGTCCAGAAAGTCCCTGGATTCGAATCGGGAACTGAGACGGAATAGCGGCAGGGCCCTACCCGCCTCACAGCCTGCAATATACCGGGCAAGCAGCGTGCAGAATCCTGTCGATTCTCCAGGGCCAATCAGGTTGGACGGCTCAGCAAGGACGATATGCTGGTTAAACATGCTGTGCCAGGCCGCTGCGGACCAACTGGCAAAGGTTTTGCTAAGGCTGTATGGATGAGGAACGGCCGCCGCGCCTTTTGCGGGATCTACGCTTAGTCTGGACCCAACCATCACCATGCGACTGTCCGGACAGTGCTTCCGAACAGCATCAAGCAGATAGATGGTACCCATAACATTACTCTCCATATATGAAGCAGGATGTTTCCACGACTCCGAAGCTGAATTTTTTCCGGCTAAATGTAAAATATAATCGGGAAGGTTATTTTGAATAAGGTCATTCACCTGTTCACGGTTCTCCAGGTGACACTCGGCGGATATGACACCTTGTATCGAATCCAGCGTTTTCTTATTCCGACCGGCAGCAATGACCGTGCAGCCCTGCCGGACGAAATAAGCACAAGCATGTAAGCCGGTAAAACCTGTGGCTCCTGTGATCAGCAGTTTTTTGTTTGTTAATGTTTCTGCTGCCATTCATACATCTCCTTTAACATTTGGGCATAATCCGGAAATGGATAGGTTGCATCGAGTCGCGTGCTGCGCAGCGTCCGATCCTGAACAAACTCGTCGGTCGGGACCACAACCACATCGTGTTTTCCCCATATGTCCTTGAACAACAGCAGCAATTCATATTTGCTTACCGGATTCGGATGTCCGAGATGGATGAGCCCCCCCACGTCCTTGGTCATGAAGAATTCGATCGCTTTGGCAAGCTCCAGCGTTGTGACACCATTCCATAGTACAGCCCGGTAGCCGGAAACCTCGCCTCGCTGCTTCATAAACCAGTTGAACAGGCCGATTCCGCTCTGCCGAATTTCAGGTCCGATGATGGAGGTTCGAATCGTCAAGTGATCCGGATCTTGGACCTCGCCCAGCGCTTTGGTGACCGCATAGGAAGTCACACCATCGGGAAGATCATCTTCCCGATAGCCTCCCTTGGTCCCCAGAAACACGCAATCCGTGCTGATATGAATAAGTCTGGCTGAAATGCTATTCGCTAAATATCGCAACCGATGTGGTAAAAAACCATTGATATGATACGCGTTTATCTTGTCTTCCTCAGCTCGTTGATTCAAGACGCCTACGGCGTTGATGATGATATCGGGCCCAACCGCCTTCACGATATGCTCTACAGCACTCATATCGGTTACATCGAGCACCAGGCCTTGTGGATCGCTTTTGTCCCGGGTCGTATAAAAGACATGATGCTTGCCGGATAACCGAAAGTACTGTACAAGCATATGTCCCGCCATGCCATTTCCCCCGAGAATGAGCATCTTCATGGCAAGAATCCTCCACGGCGCAGAATATCCCGTATTTCGACCTTCGTCATTAATTGATGCTCCGAGCTGAAGCTGTTGAAAGACACTTTGGGCAGGTGTTGATACCGTTCCTTCAGATCAGGAATATCTAAAGTCGGTAATATGACCAAATATTCGTCATCGTAAACAACGGTTGTCTGGCTTTCAAAATCACTCATCAGGATTTCATGGATTTTCTCTCCCGGTCGAATTCCGGTTTCAACCACTGTGACGTCGTTTCGCCCGGAAGCCTCTATAAGCACATCCGCCAAATCCACGATGCGGCAGGTCGGCATCGTCATAACGAAGATTTCGCCGCCAATGCTTTCAATCGACGCTTTGAACAGCAAGGAGATCGCGTCCTTCAAGGTCAGGAAGAAACGGGTCATATTGTGATCGGTGATGCTGATCTGTCCCTTTTGCCGAATCTGATTCTTGAATACATGGACGACGCTTCCGTTCGTTCCGAGAACATTGCCGCCCCGCACGCAAACGAATTTCGTGTGATTACTCAACAGATTAGCATACACAATCAGCTTTTCGCCAATCGCCTTGGTCATGCCGTAAAAGTTGGATGGATTTGCCGCCTTATCCGTTGAAATATATATCACTTTTTTCACTTGGTTTTCAATGGCTGCTTCAATGACATGCTGCGTCCCTACTACATTGGTTTTCAGAGCTTCATAGGGATGCTCTTCACATACAGGCACATGTTTCAGCGCCGCAAGATGAAATACGTAATCAACATCCTGGCAGGCTGCCGTAAGAGCTTCCTTGTCGCGGATGTCTCCAATGCGGAAAGTGAGTCTCGGATCTTCAAACTCACGGTCCATGGCCACTTGCGTGGCCTCGCTTCTGGAATAGACGATGACCTGCTTAGGATTTAGCGGCAGAAGCTGGCTGATCAGTTCATGTCCCCAAGAGCCTGTGCCGCCAGTCACCAAAATCCGTTGATTAGTGAACATTCACTTTCCCTCCAAGCACATATTTTACGACGGTACGCGACACATTGTCCGCCATGTATCCCTCCGGACACTTCCAGTCGCGACTCAATTGAGTCATCAATTTGACCGATCCATGGATCCGGTCGGCACTCAAGCCGGATACGATGTTACTTCCACAATCCACAGTCTCCGGTCGCTCCGTCGTCCGCCGAACCGTTACTGTGGGTACGTGCATGATGCAGCATTCCTCCTGTACGGTGCCGCTGTCGGTAATGGCACACAGAGTATCCTTCTCGAGCCTCACAAAATCAAAAAAGCCAAACGGCTCGTGGAATTCAATGAGCGGATGGAGACTAACCTCCTTCGCCCCTTCAAGGCGCGATGCCGTCCGGGGATGAAGGCTGCATATGAGCCGGTGCCCGAACGTTTCTGCAACCGCATTTAATCCATTTAAAATTTCCTTTAAATTCTCAGGTCGATCCACATTCTCAGAGCGGTGTATCGTCACCAGAAAATATTGCTGAGGCGACAAGGACAGCTGCTCCATGATCCGGCTTTGATTGACCTGCGTTTCATAATGCTTCATGACTTCATAGATCGGGTTCCCTGTCAGAACGATCCGCTGACTCGGCACGCCCTCGCGAAGCAGATGATTCTTGCTGTAGTTTGTATAGGGCATATTGATGGAGGATACCGCATCAATGACTTTGCGGTTCTTCTCTTCAGGCACATCGAGATCAAAGCAGCGGTTCCCCGCTTCCATATGCACCACGGGATATCCCAGACGCTCAGCCAGCACAGCGCAAAGCGCGCTGTTTGTATCGCCCAGCAGCAGTACGGTATCGGGCTTCTCCTGCTCCAAGATCTCTTCCATACGACTGAACATGACGGACAGCTGGCCTCCTAGCGTTGCCTGACGGTCCTGAAGGACATAGTCCGGACTGCGGAGTCCCATCTCCGAGAAAAACACCCCGCTTAAGGTATTCGTGAAATTTTGCCCAGTATGCACGAGCACATGCCTCGTTGCATACTGGTCTAGCAGAGGAATGATCAAGCTTAATCGGATAATTTCGGGCCTCGTACCCAAGATTGTCATGACTTTCATATCGGATTCTCCCTTGCCAGTTAATCACAGATCCGAAGGCGATCTTTCCGCAGCACGACCATTCTTCCCGTATTCGTGGGAAGGCAGAGTGGATGCATATCTGCTTTTCAATGTCTCAAAAAGCCTGAGGACAGCTCTGCCTTTTCCCTCGTCTTATGCCTTCCGTCGCCTTGCGGACGTTCTGCGTTGTCTAGGCTTTGATGCCCGTCGCCTGGTCGGTTTTCCTTCTGTTCTTCTGGTTCGCGTGCGAGGTAATATTCGGCGCATTCCGGCTTCTCCGTGTTTCTTCCGGAACCGCCTACGCTGTTTATGCCTTCTCGTCGGAGCAGCCCGGTGTTTCGCTGTTCTTGCCGTCTCCTGGAACCACTCAGGATGCTCATTCATCCACCGGGAAACCATTTCGTTCACTCGTACCTGGTACATTGCAGGACCATAAACAGCCTGCGCTTGCATCCGGTTCTGCATTCCCAAGGAAACTCCCTGATCCGGCTGATCCAATACGAACCTTACTTTCTCCACCAGCGAGGCCGTACTCCCTTGGTCGGCAAGCATATGCGGACAGCCGGCAGCTGTCAACACTTCCTGGAGTCCTCCTGACGCATAGGCAACAACCGGTTTTCCGTACATCAGGCCCTCCAGTGCGGTCAACCCGAATCCCTCCGGTACCACGCTCGGTACGATAACAACATCGAGCGCACAGTACACCTGAGTGATGTCATCCTGGGTACCGGCGAATATGAATCGGTGCTGAGCTCCGGACCAGGCAATCCGATCGCGGCACAATCTCTCATAGTCCAGGTCCAGCACGCTGCCAACAATGAGGAAGACCGCGTCTGGATAAGCATCCTTGAGCGAAAGCGCCATGTCGATAAAATGAAGGACCCCTTTGCTCTCGATCAGAAACGAAGAGACCATCCCAATTACGGGTCTGTTTGATGTGATCCCAAGCTTCTCCCGGTAGGAGGCCCTCCATCCCGGCCATGCTTCCGGCTGAATGTCAGACTCGCTCCAGGATGGAGGAAGAACCGTCATCTTCGACTGCCTTACTTCCGGGAGGAAGCTCTCGGCTACCGACTCGGAAATACTGATGATCCAACTGCTGTACTGATGGATTAACGAAGTGGAGAAATGAGCATACCCGTTATCCGTAATTTTTTCTGTCAGCTGCCACATCACGGGAATCCCGAGTCGTTTTCCGGCAGCCGCCGGCATAAAATGAACGCAGGTATTGGTAAGAATCACCTGAGGTCCTTCATTTGCTATCCATTTTGTCAAGGCACGGAATACAGGGGTGGTCATGAACTTATCCGCTTCGTTCATAAGATGGGCACCAGGTGTATACATACTGTGGAGCAATGGGATTTTGTAGATTTTGACCATAATCCCGGATTGTCTGGCCAACATGGTCAGTCGGCCTTCATTCGGTGCAACCAGAACGCAATCGAAGTATGGAGCTAACTGCCCGCAGAAGAACAAAAGCAGCTTTTCCGCTCCCGTAATGCTTGAAGGATTGGATACGTGTGAAAAAATCAACATTTTTGGTTTAAGGGCCATCGGTATCATCCGCATCTTCAGTAACCGTGATTCTCGCAGTCCCGGATGCGATCCACCTCCTTTTCACCCAGTTGGTACAATATATTAGGGAGACAAAGATACCGCAACGACACTTGTTACCCCAACATTCATCTATTTCTGATTACCAATCAAGGGAAGATGGTCGAGAACAGCGTGTTCAGCCGATGTGCATAGGTATGCTCCTGAAAAGTTCTCTCCAGAGCACGATGGGCGATATCTTTACGCAGTTGGTCATTCGAAAGGTAATACTCAATTTTCTCCAGCAGTTCACCAGGCGATCGATACGTCTCAATCTCCACACCCGGCGTGTAAAAGCGTGCCAGATCCGCGCGCTCATCACAGAGTTGAAGCGTACCGCAGGCACTGATCTCAAACGTACGTGGGTTCGGGGAAGCCGCAGGAATATGACCACTATTTTGATTAATGTCGTCGTCATCTACTGCGCGGTGCAAATTGATGATAATCTTGGCACTGTTGTATACGTCTGCCGTTTCCGCGGGGCCCATCCACTTGTTGACCTCGATTCGGTTGTTATATCGCCCATACCCAGGGAATCGTTCCCACCAATTTCCGTTAATAAATGTACGGTGCGCCATCAGTTGATTCATAATGGGTTCAAAGAACTGAACCCGCTTAGGGTAGGCTGTACCGACAAAACTGATATCGCGTGTTACCGCTCCAGGTTTGGTGATCGGACGATAATGGCCGGGATATGCAGCAAATGGCAAATAATGAACCTGAGCGCAGCCCATGTTCTGATAATGGGCCACACAGTTAAACTCCAGCGTAAACACATAATCATAGTGTTGAACCCAGCCTATGGTCATATCGGAGTAATACGGATCGTCGGTCATCCATACGGCTGTCCGAATCCCCATGGACCGAACGGCATCCATCTGTTCCACCGGAAGATACATGCCGTCCAGCACCAGCACTAGATCCGGCCTGGTGCGGCTTGCTTCCGCTGCTACATCCTGCTTCGCATCCGTCAGCGAAAGCTGACGTACCATGCCATACAGCGTACCAATAATCGCCTCATCAATCGGCGAATAGGGAAATCCTTTTCCCGAGCTGACAAACAAAACATGGATATCCCGCACAGGCGGGGTGTATACAATCCGGTTGACGATGCCTTGTGATTTCCCCCGGAAGTACCCTTCATCGTATCCCGCTTGAAGACCCGCATTTCTTCCTTGCCCGTATGCCTCGGATACGGCGGACCGACGTGGTCCTGTAACTAAACTTCTAGGCATCCGCTTCGCTCCTCCCTGATATTTGCTTGAACGAAAAAACAAGTCCATCCTATCGATTGGCTTCGACCAAAGTCAGAAGTTCCGGCAGTCGGTGAGCATACGTATGTCTTGTCATCGTTGTCTGAAGCGCCCGCTGCGCTATACTTCTTCGCTGATCCTCTTGAGAAAGATAATAGGAAATCTTATGTTTCAATTCCGGAACGGAGCCAAAGGTTTCGATGTCGATTCCTGGCGTATAATACTGGCTCAGATCCTCACGGATATCCGTGATCTGCAGCGTGCCGCAAGCATTGATCTCAAAGGTGCGCGGGTTGATCGAGCGTCCCGGGTAATTCAAGCTGTTGCGGTTATCGTCACCGCTTTGCGTCGGTCGGTGCAGGTTGATCACAATTTTGGCGCCGTTGTAGAATTTCACGGTTTCAGCAGGCGGAATGAAGCCGCTGTACACAAACGGAGAGAGTTCTTTATAACGGGCTAGTCGTTCCCAGTAGCCTCCGATTATACGAACCTGCTTCCCTTTCAAGAACGGGGCCAATTCATCAAACAGTGCCGCACGGTTGCGGAACGCGTTGCCGATGAAACAGATGTCAGAACGATATGCCGGCCCTGCCATCGTAGGGGTGAATAGTTCCGGATGAACGCCAAGCGGAAGATAAAACACTTCTTTCACCCCAACGCTTTGATACAATGAAACACAGCTCAGCTCGTGCGTGAATACAACGTCAAAGTGCTGTGCCAATCCCGGCGTCTCCTCCGTGAAATAAGGGTCATCCACAAACCAAATGGCCGTCCGGAAGCCGAGGTTTCGTAGCTGATTCATCGAATGGCGAAACCCTTCCGGAAATACATGCAAGCCGTTCATCACCAGGATGATATCCGGCTGTTGCTGCAGTGCCACATCCACCACTTGTTCCGGCGGCACCACGATACATTCCCGAACGATTCGGCCAAGTCCCTTGACTACTCCTTCATCAATGGACTCAAATCCTTGAGGGACATACAGAATTTTCAGATTGAAATATGGCGAGGGCTCCACTGGAATACGTTCCATCAGCGCACGGCACCCCCCCAAACGGTAACCTTCACTGTACCCTGCCTGGTAGCCCTCCTTCTGACCTGTAAGAAACGATACGCTCACCATCTTCACCCTGTCTCTTATGGGATTTACAAAGGTTCATATAACTATATGCCAAGAGGACGAATGCATCATGGACGATTGTCCCTTGAACCGGGAATTTGGCGTATGCCCTTACGTATCGCCCCCTTGAAAACGGCAAGTGAAAATAAAAAAAGAGCGGTCCTTCACGGATTCGAAGCCTTCCGTGAGAGCCGCCCTGTCCGCCTTCATACAGGTGCAGGAGGGATTTGCCCGTCTTCATAACCCTTCGCAAATCCCGATTTAAATCCTTCGTCATATGCCTGACTATACCCTTGGTTATACGCCTGGGATGAGGCGGGATAGAAAACGCGCGCTCCTCTTCGTAAACGATAGCGGCCTCGAATCCCGCGGCGTTTACGCAAACTCAAGTTTCCGCCACGCCGCCGCCTGGCACCTTTAACAACCTTCAAGCGTCTTACAGCCAAGGATAATCTCTTACTACCGGCATGACGTGCACGTCCGCTCTTTCGCAAGCCCTTTATTTTCACTTTCATCCTGTCATTAACCTCCCGAGTGCGTGGTTTGTTTCTGGTCTGCTGTACCGTGGCTTGCATTTCTTCCGGCTGCAAGCCATGGGGAAGAAGGAGATCCCCGTTTCGTTCGGTTCAGCGGTATGCCTGTCAGCATCTCCGTCATAACCGACTGGTAACCGGTTAATAGCCGGATATTCTCAGCAAGCTTTTTCGCAGTTACGTTGGAATGGGCCGAGACTTCGGCAATATTCTCCAAAATGCCGGCCAATGCCTCCTGGCTTCTGGCGATAGATGATATCATGGCTACCCTTGCTTCATGCTCCCGGTGGGTGCGTGTAATCATGAATCCGAATCTCCAAAATCAAATTCATCAAAACCTCCGCTTGACGCCTGATCATCGGTACCTAAAGCCACACGCAGATTCCGGCAGAGCCCCGATCCGATTCGGGTCAGTCCTTCTATCTGCTCCACGATTTGCTCATGCATCACCAGCGAATCCTTCAATCCACCGGCGGAGGGATCCTGCGAAAGCACCCACTCGCGAACTTTTTCAGCTTCGACAGCCTTCCCTTCCAGGATCAGAGAGGTCTCGCGCTGAATGGCAACGGCTGATTCCAGCATTCGCATCAAAGACTCTTCCTTGCTCACCTGCATTCCCGCCTCTGTCATCCGGTAAGATTACCGGGTTATTCTTCCTCTTGGTCTCTCAATTCCTTTAACACGATCTCCAGGCTATCCGCTGCGGTTTGCTGCAGATCCGCCATGGCGTTCAAATAAGACACGATGCTGCGATTGATTAGGGTCGTCTGTCCTCCTGATGATTTCGGACCTTCAGCAAGCTGAAACTCATATTCAGGAAGAGAATGTATAATTTGAGCCATGCGAACAGCAGCATGGCGCTGAGCTTCCAAAATCCGGGCCAGCTGCTGTTGAGAATGCGAAAGATGCGCTATCATATCATCGATTTTGCTCTCCACGTCGGTACTCCCCTTCACTCTTCTATCAGTTCAGCATATGCGGAAAACGAATTCTCCGTGCAACATTCAAATCATATCTTCCCGCTTGCAAATAGCGATGATGCCTCTATTTGTAATCTCTGTTCCGCGGGTATCCGTTCAAGCCATCTGTGCATATGGTCTTCCGCGGAAAGGATCTCTTCAGTCCACAGTCCGATCTCCGCCGGGAGCGAACGTCTGAACAGCAAACAGCTTAATGGACTGGGCGAGGTATTCGGCAGAGCTGTCTCCTCCTCATCCACCCATGCTGCTCCTATACCCGTTGCTTCAGATCTGGCGTAGACCATTTTTATTGGAGGCTCACGCTCAAACTCGCACATCAGAACCCCAAGCCAGTTATCCATCTGCGGAGGATCGTTGGCCAATATGGCGATATACTCGCCAAGTGAAGCTGAAATCGCCTTATTCACTACGCTGGCTAGATGATCTCCGCTATTCCCCTTGACGTGACGCACGACTCCTCTTCGATCATGAATATACCGCCTCGTATTCGCTGTGGCGCCAGCATCGGCAACAAGCACCTCGTAGAGATGGGGAGTCATTGTCTCAATATGCTGTATGACTTGAACCGCCGCATCATGCCGAGAATCCGCAGGGATAATAATGCTCGTTCCTTCGAACACGCTGCCCCTGTCCTCCTGCCCAAGCCTTAGCCCGAGAGCATAACCGGCCTCATAACCGGCTCGGTAATGCTCGCCCGATACTCCCCCCTCCTGCGGCTCTCCGGTATGGATTGCAGCCCGTACTGCACGCCGTTTTTTCATGGCAATTCATCCTTCATATGCACAGCCGCCTCCTGCAACGATTCAAAAGTGCCGGCATCGCACCACCACTGCTGCAGGATGTCATAAATTAACGTCCCGTTGGCTGCATACAGATTGTTGACATCGGTAATCTCCAATTCCCCTCGTTCTGACGGACTGATTCGGCTGATGATATCAAATACGCTATGGTCATACATATATATTCCCGTCACCGCATGACGGCTCCGGGGATTTACGGGTTTTTCCTCAATGAACAGCAATTTCCCACTGCCATCCTCCGCAAATACAGGTACGCCATACCGATGGGGGCTATCCGTAGGACTGAGCAGTACCATAGCCGTACCGGAAGGCTGCTGTACATAATGCTGAATGAACGGCTTTAAATCATCCTGAAACAGGTTATCCCCCAGCAGAACAACGAATTTTTCACCGTGAGGTATATATCCCTTCGCCAGCTCCAACGCCTCCGCAATTCCGCCTGCCTGCTCCTGCACCTTATAGGTCAAATTGACACCAAAGCTCCGTCCGTTCTCCAAATATTCGGCGTACAGGCCAACCGATTTGGAGCCGGTAATCAATAAAATGTCATCGATGCCCGCCTGATGCAGCTTGTGGATTCCATAAGCAATCATCGGATGCTTTCCTACCGGAAGCAGGTGCTTATTCATATATTTCGTCAGCGGAAGTAGTCGGGTGCCGTTCCCCCCTGCCAGCAATACGCCCTTCATGATGCGTCACCTCTCTCCTCGATGAATTGTAATGGGTCTACATTCCACTTCTCTACAAACCGTCTCCGGTTTCGTTCAATCAACTCCTGGAATCCGCTCGGGAACCGGGTTCGGAAGCTTGCACTCCCTTCATGATGCACGAGCACATTCCCTGCCACCACCAGCTTGAACCCTGCAAGGCGAGCGCGATAACAGTAATCATCATCCTCATAGTGTCCGGGCGAGAACATCTCATCCAGGTATCCCACCCGATCCATGACCGTGCGCTTAAACAAATAACATAACCCCACGATACGATTCACTTCGTGCCACAGTGCCGAATTCGGTACATTCCAACGTTCTGCCTCCTGGATGTAGCCTGCTCTGTCCGTATAACCTACCTTTACCTGCTGGATACCGCTTGCGTAATTCGTCACAGGCCCCACAACCCCGATCTCTTCCTTGCTGTATAACGCTTCTTGCAATAATGTCAGCCACCGCGGCGAAACAAAAACATCATTGTTCAGCAGCAATAATTGATCTCCCGAAGCCAACCGGAGACCCTGGTTACACGCGATGGGAAAACCGGTGTTTTCCGGCAGCGAGACAAGCAAAAGCCCTTCCCGTACACAATATTCACCGGTTCCATCCCGCGAACCATTGTCCACGACAATAATCTCGTAGGGGACATCGGTATATGCCCGGATATGGTCCACACAGGTACGGAGCAGATGCAGTCCGTTATACGTGGGGATAATAATACTCGTTAGTCCGCTCATAGGCTGTTCCTCCGTAAGGCTAATTCCGTCCGTGACACCTGTCCCCATTGAAGGCGCCCGCCAAGGCTTTTCATCGTATCTCCCAGGGCTTCGATATGATCCCCAATGATCAGCTTTGCCACTGGATTGTCCTTGCCGCGATTCGTCTTCCTTCGCCGGTTGACGCTCAAAACATCCACGGTCCTTACCGCTTCAATCCGAAGCCCATGTCTTATGGCCAACGTCTGGGCTCTGGGAGGGACTGAAAGATTCGCATAACCGATACGCTCCAGCGCCTGCCTTGTCATCGCATGGGGAACAGCCGTTAGCGAATTGGCCTCCAGATCGTCACGTCCCAGCATGCGGTTGAGAAAGGTTTTACAGCGGGTAACTTCATCTTGGCGGCCAAATTCCGGCAGCAATGGCATGATATCATTCAATGCCACATCCACTCCGCGATCTGCCGCGACCAGATAGGAAATCAGCTCCTCCGCAGGCACCGGCATATCCCCGTCCATGAACAGAACGATGTCCCCGGTGCTCATCTTCGCTCCCAAGGCACGGGCCACATCATGCCCCAGCCGCTCGGGAATGTGGATCACCGTAATGCCTTCAAATGAACGCGCTGCCGCGTACGTATGATCATGGCTCCCATTCTCGACAACGATGATTTCATGAAATGGAAGCCGTTTTAGCTCTCGCAGCACCATGGGAATGGAACCCGCTTCGTTGCAGGCGGACACGATAACGGAAGCACGCCCGTTCAGAGGCGGCAGCAGCGGTGCCGGAATCGACTGCCTGGAACCTCTGACGTATCCTCTTCGGAACGCTTCCGCTACCCCCGGCAGAACGTGATAGAGTTGGTGCTGGGGGATTCCGCTGGATGTCAGCCATTGACCTAAGGCCATGGATGCATCCCTTTTGGAGGCGGCTCCTCGTCTTCTCCCGATCATACCTCCCGCATTCAACGCGAGCCGTTCCCAACGGCTGCTCCGTGTTAAACGGTATGCCACCACCCGTGAGGAACCTTTCTTTAAACGTCTTCGGCCTTTAAATCCTGGTCGACTTATTTTTTTATGAATCCGTCTTTGCACGTGCTCACCTCACCACGCTCCGTCTTCGTCCACCATCGTGATACCCGCCCCGGATACCACGCTCTGCAATCACGGCTTCCAGTGCTTCCAAATGATCGCCAAGCACCAGCATTTCCAGCGGATCTCCGCCCGGAATTCGACCGGGATTCAAGCGTCCAACCTCCACGCGATAGACCGCCTCCACACGCAGCCCCCGGTTCACTGCAGCCGCTTGCGCTTTCGGCGGAATGGACAGCTCCCTTGCACCGATTGTCTCCAGCGCACGACGGCTTAAGGCATGCGGTACAGCTGTCATGGACGCGCCCCGCAAATCAGATCTTCCCAGCATCGAATTTAATGTATATTTCGCAAGAATGACCCGGTGAACCGGCTGCCGATCGATAGGACCGGTATAATCGTTCAACGCCACATCAACGCCGGATTGAACCGCCTGTACGAAAGGCCTTAACTCACCGGAGGGAATAACCATATCGCTGTCTGTAAAAAGAAGAATTCGTCCTTTTGCTGCTTCTGCGCCTACACTTCGTCCCACATCGTGTCCCAGCGGCTCGGCAAAAGACAACACCTTGGCTCCCATCCGTTCGGCGACAGCTGCAGTCTGATCCTTACACCCGTTCGCAACAACGATTACCTCTGTTTCGGGATGAACCGCCCGCGCTTCTGCTATGACCGCGGAAATCTTACCAGCTTCATTCATTGCCGGAATAATGACAGACACGCAAGGATGGGGATGATTCTCCCGTGGAATCTGTGGCTCCATAGGACGATAGGTGGTAGGAATAGCGGGTGGCTGCAACGATTCCCTGGAAGGACGCCGAGAAATCGACCTTCTTCGGGGTCTTAACCGCTGCACATTGCGCATACTTGCACTCCTCCTCCCTTGTAACGGTCACTTGCTCCTTGGCAATCTATCCTATTGTATGTTTGCTCTTCTTCACCGTAACGGCATATGTACGGTTACGCCCCAACGCTTATTCCCATCCGCTATCTGTACATACAAAAAGGGCGGGGAGTATACTCCCCGCCCTTTTTTGACGATTCTATTGCCCGCCTATCGCTATCCATGATAACCATCCGGCTGCAAGCGGATTGCCTGCGGACCTTGTGATGCCGACCATCGCCTGAAGCTCATTCCGTGACTTGACCCCCGCTTGAAACCCCGGGTCGCTGCATGATACCACCATGAGATAATTCCCATCGGCATATGGGGACTGGAGCGAGACGGCAACATCGATGGTGTCCACGCCTTCAGGAAACATGAACGGCATATCGCCAAACTGCTGCATTAACGGCCTGCCAGGCATCCCTTGTACCGGATTAAAGCTCAAATGCGCCAAGTCCACCGAATGGCTTGCAATTTTAGAGGAAGTAATCGATTCAGGGGATATGTGAATGCTATATACGGAATAGTCTTCAATCGCCTCGCTTCTTACACTGCGATGGCGAAGATGAGCCGCGTCAATCGTATCATCGGCCAATTCATACTCGGCCGTACCGCCACGATCAATGCCCGTTCTGTGCGCGGATGTCTTGAGACGGCCAGGATATCGCCGGTACGGTCTCTTCCCTCTTCCCCTGGTGATCCTTCTGGCTTTGTTCACTGTCGGCTCTCTCCTCTGCTTCTAATCGTTACTTCATCCTATTCGGCAAGGGGGGCGCCTGCCACTGTTCCATCGGTTATCCTCAGATGGTTTGCATTAAATGAACCCAGCGCTCGGCCGTATGGTCCCATCTGAAGCGCTGCCGCACCGTTTCGCGACCGGCCATGCCGATCTGTCTGCGAAGATTTTCGTCCTGCAGCAGATTGTTAATCCGCTGCGCAAGTCCGGCTGGAAAATCATCGCTTTGCACCAAATATCCCGTCACTCCGTTTTCCACAATTTCCGGAATTCCTCCGGCACTTGAGGCGATTACCGGCACGCCTGCTGCCATGGCTTCGACATTCACGAGTCCAAACGCCTCTCTTGGGGCGGATGGAACAACCACGATATCTGCGAGCGAATACCAATCCGCAATGGCCGGGTATGGTACAAAGGGGCGAAAGTTTACCCAATGCTGGTAGGGTTTTGCAGCTCTTTTCAATTCCCGCACATAGGCGGTTTCCCGATCCGACCCGTATCCGGCGCTCCCGATAATGAGCAGCAGTACATCCGGATGCTTATCTATGATCTGCGGCAGTGCTTCCAGCAGATGGTGAACGCCTTTATCCGGAATAAGTCGTCCGGCAAACAGGATGATGCGCCGCCCGCTCCATCCGTAATGAGCAAGTCGGGCTTCCCGCCATGCCTTGGCTGCCGGGCTGAAGGGCGGGGTAAAATGCTCCAGACTGACTCCGAGATGATTGATTGTAATTTTATCCGACAGCTCTGGATGCCTTATCGTGATATCTTCCAGCAGAAAACGGCTGTTCACTACGATGCGGTCCATCCACCTGGCAATGTTCCCAAACCGCTGCTCGCTCATATACGGAGGCGATATAAAGGTATTGGAGTGGAGATTAAGTACAGTTTTTACATCGGGGAGATGCATCTTCAGACGCTGAGCTAACAGCGGGCGATTGTGTACTTCGATTATATCCGGTCTCCATTTCTGAAGCCTCCGCAGCAGGGAAGGATAATAATTCGCTCCCGATGGCAGGCGGTAACACGGAACGCCGTTGATCGTGTCTTTTGAAGGGAGTCCTTTTCCAAGCACTCCATATATGCGTACATCCATGGCTCCCTGTGCCAATGGAATGGTCTGCTCCACTACACGCTCGACAGAGCTGCTCCTCCCCGAAGGAATCACAAAGGACCCCGGCGTCACAACGGCCACCTTCCGCAAATCCATAACTCCACACCCTTCTCACAACATATCTATATGAAAAACCACTACTGATATATCATAGGTACCTATCCCCTTGATACCAGCAGTGTTTCATTGCCCTAATTCAAAAGCCGCATCCCTGTCATGTGTATGGCCGGATACCTTAACATATACCGAATCAGGGGCTATTGGTGACTAATCTTTCGATAAAGAATAGGCCAACCACGGGCGACACCCGTCCACCCGGGACAAACTTCCTCCTGCATACGATGTGGTACAAAGACTCCATGATCTGTGGTAACAAGGAGGATGACCATGCATCCGGAATTTGTCGGCATTCTGCTCAACAACAACACGTATCGCAGAATTTCCAGCGGGAGAATCGGCACTGAATCACTGGCTAACTATGAAGAAGCCGCTGCCATGTACGGGCTGGTTCCTTGTTTTTTTACCATTCATCATATTTCATTGGATACCGGAAAGGTGACAGGATATATACCCATTCCATCCGGTTACCGCCGTGTCCACATTCCCATTCCGCGCGCCATCCATATGCGCGCCATCTACCACAACCGACGTGAACTCAAGCGGATCGACGATCTGATCAAACAAGGAATCTTTGTGTTTAACGGCCGTACGCGCTACGGCAAGGATACGATACACCATATGCTGGAACAGGATCCGGGATTAACGAATGCCTTACCGCATACGGTAAAGGCTACGCCCGTCTCGATTCGATCCATGTTAAGCCAACATGGTGACCTTGTCTTAAAACCATGCAGCGGCAGCATCGGCATCGGCATTATGCGGTTAAAAAGGAGCACCGGGCACAGCCAATTGACGTATTCCCGCTCTTCCCCTTCGGCTAAAGGATGGAGAACAGTAACATTGGCCGAAGGCAAGCTTCATCCGCTAATCTACCAGAGGATCAGACGTGCGCCCTTTCTGGTGCAGGAGCGCATCCCGCTGGCAGAATACCGGGGGCGTCCCTTTGACATCAGGGTCACCGTGCAGCGGGGAGGCAGCGGCAGCTGGGAAATCGCGGGCATGTTCGCCAAAACCTCGCCGCCTCAAACCTTTGTCTCCAACATCGCGCAGGGGGGCTCCGCCTATCAGGTACCGGACATTCTAACCCGCTGCATGCCGAATGCCCCTGTCGGAGAAACCCTTGAGCGTATTGCGGAATTCTCCCTGCATATCGCCCGCATCCTGTCCCAGTTTATTCCGTATGCTGCCGATTTTGGACTGGACATCGGTATCACCGAAGATGGAAGGCTCTATTTCATTGAGTGCAACGGCTGCGATCAACGGTATGGTTTCCTGGAGGCCGGCATGGGAGAGGCGTGGAAGAACTCGTATCGGAACCCGATGGCTTTTGTCCGCCATCTCTACGATAACGATGCCTGGCCCTCGTATTAAGATAAGCCGAATGCGTTGGCGATGACGCTTACGGTTTGATCCCGATACGGGATACACCGCCCCTTGTCTGTACCGAAACCTAATCCCCTGGTAAACAGTGTAGCCGTGAATCAACAGTGCTTTTTCATTGCAGAGTGAGCACAACACCAAAAACAGCCACCGCCTTTGAGAATATCAGGCGTGGCTGTTTTTTTGGTGTTGTTATGGGTAAGGATTAGGATCATCCTCTAACATAAGTCCGGTGAAAACTTTAATGAGGTACCTGAGATTTAAAATCCCCTTTGCTGGATTGATCGGCGTGATAGAATATGACATCCCCGTCCATCAGAGAAAACCTATTACCATACGGAT
This sequence comes from Paenibacillus sp. MDMC362, assembly GCF_003269305.1. NCBI lineage: Bacteria > Bacillati > Bacillota > Bacilli > Caryophanales > Paenibacillaceae > Paenibacillus > Paenibacillus sp. MDMC362. The sequence continues at coordinate 72,776 of NZ_QLYT01000003.1, read as the reverse complement.
CGTTATATGTGCGGCTGTATCCTTCAAGCTGCCATTGATTCATGAGTGGGCCATGAATATATTGCAAATGGGGTTTGGCCGTATTGCCCTCCCGGATCGTCTCGATGTTGAAATTGACCACGATATACCCTTTTTTGAGAAAAATCGGGGATTTTTCGTCCAGGCGGTTCGTCCGTCCATAAGCGGCCAGGTCGGTCCCTTTCTTCACCACATACACGTCGGCAGGAAGACTGTATTCACCGTACCAGCGCTGTACGGCCGCGTTGGCCCGCTCCGTGTCAACGGAGGCTGGCAATCCTGACTTCGGACCGATCAGTGTGCGTATTTCGAATGGAAGCAGCATCCAGTCGAGCCGACCTACCCAGGTCTTGCTTTTGCTGATCTTCTCCAAGTACTGCTTCATGTAGGCTGCCGCGGACATTCCCCCCGGGGCTCCGCCGCGATTGTACAAATACGAAGCAGTATCCTGCAGCTCTTCTTGCGGAACATTGCGCAGCCTGTCATTCAGGATGACATAACGCTTCTCCGTGTCCTGCGGGGAACCGATCCGAATAAACTTCCGGTTTCCGCTATGGTAATACAGATCAACGGGCTGTCGTCCGCTGCCGTCCTGACTAACAAAATAAAAGCTGGGGGTAATTGAAATGCCGTCTTGTACACCAAACATATTGCCCTTCGTCTTCAAATCGAATTTGAAATGGTAGCCTGTCTTTACGACCGCATTCTTATATCCCTGTGCCGGATGCTTGCCCGGTGCAATGGGAAGTGTGTACGGCAGCGAGTTCCCGCGTGCTCCACCGTCAATATCGCGAAGTCCTGTCCAATAGGACGCGCCGCTTGGTGCCGCATTCCCTTTTTGTTTGCGGAAGACCGTCTCCCAGTTATAATCGGCAATATCCGTGATATGGAAATCATATACGCGCCCGATCACTTCAACCGGTTCTATATCCGTAGCCACATGGTGAGCCAAATCCAGGTTCGCGCTGGGCTGCGTCGTGAAGTCGGATGGAGCGTTCTCCGCAATCGTACGAAAATATACCTGATAATCCCCCTCATCCACCCATACCGGCAAGAAAAACTCCGTGTCCAGCTGAGCCGTCGGGATTGTAATCCAGGTGCCTTTTGGATAAAAGGTGCTCCTGTCGCTGCTGTAAACATCGAACGGAAAATACACCTGCTTCGATCTTACATACTTCGCATAGTCTCGGTCTCCGTATCCCTGGATGTTTCGATGCTGACCCGAGGTAGGGATGCGTACCGTAAACGGCCGATCCAAGATGAATGCAGAGCGTTTCGGGTTCGGGGTCGTTTTCTGATTGTGGGCCTGATCATCCGTCACCGAGGAATAATTGACTACCGGCGTGTGGACGGTGACGGTGTTGATGGCGTGAATCGGAAATTCTTTGTTACTTCCACCATTAATGTTGCCGGGTAATAAATCATATTGAATGGTACCTGCACTTGTTGTATTTGCTCTGTTAACCTTATCGCTACTAATCATATTATTAGGCTTGTACAGCACATTGTCACTAATATGTGTGGGAGCGGGGATACTGCTCGGTGTAGGCCCTTTTTCCGGTACTCGATTCGAATTCATAATGGTAGATCCGTTAAAAATCAGAGAGTCATTCGTGACCTCGACTTTTTCTACAGCATTCTCAGCTACACTCTGTAGATTCTCACTTGGCGGGGAAGGTTTTGTCTTATATGAACTTCCTCCGTAAGAGCCTGATGGAGCTACAATGGGATCAGGTGGGGATGGAGGATAAAACGCCCCAGATGCACTGGTTGTAAACTGAGGTGGCTGGTACCCCTGCGGATAAATTGTAATTTGCTCACCTGGTAGTGCGTAATTCCTTAGAGTCCCCTGATCGATCTTATAAACTTCGAGGTTATCAATCACCCAATAAGAATATGGCCGTTCCACGGTGTATCGTTCTGTGACCTTTTCCTCGGCTTGTTGTGGATCAGGTACCGTTGTAGGATTACCGCTCGGATCATTTGGTCCTGGTTTACCTGGGTCCCAATACACGGTCCATGTTTTTTCTACATTGACCTCAAAGGTGCAAACACCTTTCATATTTACAAATGTATTCTGATACAGGTAATTACGAGCCAAGATATTACCATACAAACTTTCAGACGTCGGTATTCCTTGCAAAACATCAAAACGTTCACTTCCACGCAGGTCAGCGAGAATCTTCGCTGTGACCACCGGATCCATGTAACGACCATTCATTTTCGTCCCTGGTGATGGTCTAGTGCAAGAGGCCTCCGGTGGGTCAGGGTTGGTAGGCGGTTTATCGGTCTCATAGTAAAAAAACAGATAATATGTCGGGAATGAGCCATCATAAGTAAACCGGCTAGGGTCACCAGGTGTTATTGATCGACCACTCGGGGTTGAAACAGTGCTTTTCTTGTGTCCAACATATGTATAATCTGCATTCCCAGGGGTATGAGTGAAAGAGTATGGACTATTCTTCTCTAATAATTCTTCACGATCTGTAAAGCCCGGTGTACCGTTCAGCGAACGACCTGTGGTTGTGTAATGTTTTATAATGGCGTTACCTACGTCGGGTTCTAGTTCGATTGTGAAAAGTATAGGGAAGTAATAACGGAGTCCCATAACGTTTTCATTCTGCTCTTGTTTTGTGGTAACAACTGGGTCCAGTGCATCTAAGTCCCCTATCACTTCAATATTAAAAGTAACCGAATCGGTACCATATCCATGAACATTTCCGTCAATTCTTGGCGTGTATCTGTTACTTACACTTCGGTATCGATCATCCCAAGTCTCTTGCTGATATCGGGAACGAAAATAAAGATCTCTGCCATCTGGATCTGACATACTGACATCGAACCATTCAACTGAAACACTCTTGATTTTCCGGTTAGGGATATCAAAACTATAGGTGTATGGCATCTTTTTATTGCGCTGTCCTTTGTACCCTTCAGGAGTCCAAGTTACTCCATCAGAGTATCTCCAAATTTCATAACTGAATAATCCAACAAAGTAATGAATATTTCGATTACTAGGTTTTGGTGTGGTAGGTAATGCTGCGTAGACACTTTGAAATATTATAGAATTTAATATCAGTACCGCTAGCAACCCGAATAATACTTTTTTCATTTTCATGGATCGCACCCTACTTAAATGGATTCTGAAGTAATACCAATGAATCAGTACCGATATCAAATCCAATGTACAGTGCTTTATTCAACTTAAATGACTTATAGTTCCTATCGCCGTCTCTTAAATCGTCTCCTTCACTCGTTGTTTGATAGGTTATTGTTACAGACTTATCTTTATTGATTAAGTAGTTAGTATTGCCTCTACTACGGACTTGATCTCCAAGATAGAAGATGTTTGCCCGGAAGTTAGAATAGCGAATCCTTAATGATTGATACTCACCAAATTTAACCGGCCACACATCATATATGATACGATCACCAATTTCTAGTGGAAGATCATTTAAGGTAAAGATTTGGACACCTGATTTATTGTCGATGTAGAATTTCTTTGTAGAAACCAAATCTATGAACCTTTTGCTCAATGGTAGTTTTTCTATACCTGCTTCATCAATTGTTGGAACTTCCTTCGAACCAATCCAAACCCAATTACCAACCTTATCCCAGTTTACTGGTACACCAAGATTTTCACTTACAAATCTTAATGGCACATAAGTGCGCCCTTTAACAGCTTTAGCAGCAGTATCCATAGTGACATTTTTACCGTTTACAACGGCCTCTCTACTCCCTAAGGTAAGGGCAATCGACTTTCCATCTTTCATATAAGTAACAGTTTTACCACTAAAGCCGATTTCTGCCTTTAAAGCTTCACCAATACCTCTGAGTGGCACTTGCACCCGGCCATTTTCAAAGACAGGGTCTCCGCCTTGAAACTTCACCTTTCTTCCATCCACCAAAACTGCTAATTTAGGACCTCCAACAGCACTATCTGCCTCAAGGGGAATAGGTTCATATAACCCGAGCCATGTCATACTAATCAAAGCTATAACCAATAGCTTTATATTCCATTTTCTTACCTTGTTAGTTACCTCTTTCTTCATGAATATCCTCCTATACAAGTTGTGGAATAAACCTATGCTATTGCTCCATATCTCCTTCCTACGCCCTTGCTTAGGGACATCAACCGCCGTCTCTCACAATTACACATCCATGACATTTTTGGATGAATGAGAGAATTATAGTTATATTATCATATAATCATCTATTTTGGTATAATATTCCTATCCTGATTCTAATTTACTACTACATTCGCTTCTCCACATGAGAATAATGGATTCCCCATACATTAATAAAAACCTCGACGATAGTCACATGAAGATGTGTCCTTCGTTCGAGGTTGAATTGTTACACGTAGTGGAACCGTTATAAACCGGTGGAGGATTCATCCCGGTCCCCGGCCTGAATTTCAGCTTTTTCCGCGCTTTGCTTATATACAGCAGCCAATACCTTCTCATAAGCGCTTTCAAATTCATCGGGCAGCATCGGCTTGATTTGCTCCAATATGGTCAATAGCTTAAATAACGCCTGTACCTCCTCTTCCGTTAAACCAAGCGGGTACATTGCAAAATGCCCGATAAATGTGTAGCCTCGGCCTCGGCCTTGGTGAGTGATGGGAATATGCATGGCGCTGAGGGCATCCATATCCCGATAAATGGTTCTTTCGCTGGTTCCACAACGTTCGGCAAGCTCTCGAGCCAGTATACCTGGTCTTGCTTGTACAAGGGTAATGATTCTCATTAGTCGGATCAGTCGGTCTGTCATATGGCATTCTCCCTATCTTTCTAGTAAATTAGACATACATTTATTGACTGCTAAATAGTACATTCGACCCTGAAATCATTTTTCCTTTTTTATATACAGATTCTTCATTCCAGTTAATCTTTAAGTCTAAAGTCCCCCTTTCTATTCGCATTTTCAGAAGATAATTGCCGATATGTATCCAGATACAATCCAATTAATTGATAAAGGGTCTCTGCCTCCCTCAAATAATCCGCGTCCCGAAATCGGATTGCGTATAAAAGCATCTCATCTGCCTGTCTACGAATCATTTCTTCTCCTCGAGCCAGCTTCCCCCGCTCCAGCTCTCTTCTTGCTTGCTCCAGAATGGAAGCATTCTGGTATAACTTCAGCACCTTCTCAACGCGATCATCTGCCCTCCGGTATTTCAATGCCGTATGATTGCTGAATTGTAGCGGAATCGTTCGAGACGGCTGCAAGACGACCTGCTGCTTCTGAACATCCATATAGGTCCACAGAGCGGTAATTATGGGATACACCCCCGATTGCCTGGCTCCGACACTTAGCTCAAGAACCAGCTGTTTGGATCTCCCTTCCGACAAAGAACCTAAAGACAACGAAATGTTGCGATCATTCAATATCTCGCCATGGCATCCATACATATGTCCTACTTGAACGTATTCCCCTAGTTGAAGGTGTAATCGGACATCTTCAGCCATGGGCTGATTAAAGCCATGAGACTGCTTTTTTTGCTTCAACACACCAGCCCTCCACTCGATCAGCAGAAAGACCTGACTAGTGCCCCCAGCGAATACATGGCTGTGGCTCCATGTAAAATCCGAAAACAAGCCAGACTGCAATACATCCACCTCTTTCCTCTTCTTCTAATAATGTACCAATACAGATGGACATCTTACTGTCACGGAACATATGTTCCTATTATGAATTCGACAAAAAAAGACCACAGCCCTAGCAGCTGCGGTCCTTTGAATATGCTGATTATTGTCAGATGTCGGACAAGGAAGTCTTTTACTGGGTCGGAATTGACTTATTCCTACAATAAAACGGTTTGTACAATGGCAAATAATAAAACATAAATGCCAATAGCAATCCCTAAAAATTTCATCCATTGGCGGGATCCAATGCGGTACAATTCGATAATGGCTGCGCTGTTCGCTGCCAGTCCGGTCATTAAAGCAAATACAAGAATGAGGAATGCCAGCTTTAACGACATGAAACTGATCAATCCGCTTATTATAAGCGCCGCTCCGAACGGCAGCTGAAAAGAACCGATCTTCGCAATGAATTCCTTCCAGTCAAGCTTCTGCTTCGTCACCATATTGCCCGCAAACCAGAAGGAACCCAATAAAATGACGGTTGAGAACAGCCCCAGCAATAGCGCGCGGCTCCCCATGCCGAAGTTACTTAACAAGGCAGACACCATGCCCAATCCGGAATAGAACATCTGTTTAATGCCAAGGCCGAACAACCAAAATCCGATGACGCTGGAAGCCATCCCGATCATGCCGTAGATCAAACCAGTTTGATCTCCCCGCATGTTCAAAGCACTCATCGGATTTTTTAATAGCTTCAGCAGCACTTGACCATCCACTTGAATCGTTGAGGCAGTCTTGGCATCTGAAGCTCCAGATGATGAAGAGGCTCCGTGCTCTTGTTCAGGCTCCGTCGCTGCGGCCGTGTATTTCATAGGATTCGCTGCGATGTCGTCAACGCATTGATGTGCGACGCCCTCCGTTAACTTGTTGCCGCAATGTGTGCAAAATGCCATTTCTTCAAAACTCCTTTTTCATCATTATGGTTTATGTATATGGGTTCTTGTTACAACCCAGTATAAAGGAAACTTGTATAAATTTGTAACATTATCTTCCATATCTCGTCATATTCAGACGAATTTTTTTGTTTTTTATGCCAAACTCATACGCAAAAGAATGAAGGTTCATTCACAATTAAACGCAAAAAAACCGGAGACCTGCTCCGGATTTTAAAGGCTTTTGATTTCACGATACAGGGTCTATTAACCATTAACCTATTTCTGCTGCCGAAACGGGTTTATCTCCCATATGTCTTGATGTACGTTGAATGGGAGCGTACGTTACTTTATCAATTAATAATCCGTTTCCCACGGGTTTTCCATTCACTGTAATCATAATTTTTTTCACATTGTTATCCTTCATCATGATTGTAATCTCCTTTTATCTGTTAGTTCATTTTATGATCATTCTTACGGGATGGCTGTTGGGCGCTTGCTTACATACATTACCCTTCACTTGAGCTAGTTAAACAACTTGGCTGTTAATAGATTCACTTCCATCGCAAATATGGGTAATATATTAATAGAAACCTGTCAGATTCTGATTCGTAATTACTATAAATAATCGAATGGTGGTGGTCCCTCTTGCATAAGCCGACAAAATCCAAGCTAATTCAACTTTCTCTCATATTGCTGGTGGCGGGGATCGCGCTGCCGGCCGGTGGACGGACCGCCAGCGCCAATTACTTTAATAATTTGTACGATAATATCCAGCAGTTCTCCGGACTGCCCGATGAAATAAACCAGCTCAAGAGCAACTATAACCAAGCCTTACAGGAACTAGACAAAGCCAGAATCGCCTCCGAACGGCTGCAGCAGCAAAATCTGACCCTGGCGGAGCAGAACTCCAATCTCGCGGAGCAGAACCAGCAATTAACCCAAATGGTAAGCCAGCTTCAGGAGGCTGAAGCCGCACGAAATCGCGGGGCGGAACGTATAAAGACCGTGGCGATCACCGCCGTTGCGTTGGCTGCCGGATACTTTGTCATCATTCGCGTCCTGCGATTCGGCATGCGCCGAACGAACCGTTCTAAATAACAAACTTTATCCAGATCCCTACCATCCAACCAGGCAAAAGGAGGTGCGGCCATGATAATCCGAATGGAAGATGCAGCCGGCAGCGGAGCGGGACAAGCGGTTACGTTCTCCCTGACGGAAGGGGACACGGTCCATGTCCTCCATCCTGAGCAAATCGTTGCCTATCGGGGGCCCTCCTCCGGACGCAGCGACCGTCTCATGAACGTAAAAGGCATATACCGCAAGAAAAAATGGATTCGTGCCGATATTACAGGGCCCAGTCAGTTCACGGCTGCGCTCCCGCCAGGCTTCAATATGCATGAAATTGAGCTGGAAGGCGAACAGGACATGCTCTATGATTTTCGGCATGTTTTCTTTTATACCCAGCATGTTACGATGCAGACACGAATTCTTAAGATCAAGAACATGCTGGTCACCCGAGACGCGATTAAGATGAAGTTTTCCGGAAATGGCAGCATCGGCATTTTGACCCAAGGTCCGGTATGTAAAGTCAAGCTGCATCCTACCGAGCCGTTGTATGTGGACGCCGGGAGCATCATTGCCTATCCGGAAGCGGCCAAGCTGGACCTGACCGTGTACGGCAATCATCTGGCCAGCCAGCATATGAACTACCACTGGAAGCTGACCGGTGACGGTTACGTGTTGTTTCAAGCCGGACGCCAGAATCAGCGACTCGTGGACGAATTAAACGATGAGGGCATCATCAAGCGTTTTCTGCGGGAAGCAATTCCCTTCGGCGGAGTGTTTATCAAATAATCGGGCCGTGTTATAATGGAGGGCGTGATCAGACTGCGTGCTGGATTCTAACATCCTCAGCGGTCACAAGGACAACAGAAGACAATCCATGCGCCTATCGCGGTGTGTGGGAGAGGTTCGTGAACTCCCTCTATAAAAAACTATCGTGTCTTATTCGATGCTGCACCCTAAGAATAAGGCTTGTTTTTTTACGGATTCAGTTCAATGAACTTCTCTTTCTTCTACAGGTTCAGCCCTTTTGGCTGTTCTTAAAATATGAAGGATGAGAGGTTTTTTTATGCTTAAAAATGAAAAAGCGGTCGTTGTTTTCAGCGGTGGTCAAGATAGCACCACCTGCCTGTTCTGGGCGAAGGAACGCTTCGCCGAAGTGGAAACCGTAACTTTTGATTATGGCCAACGCCATAAGCTTGAAATAGAATGCGCGGCACAGATCGCCAAGGAACAGGGCGTGAAGCAAACCGTGCTTGATATGAGCCTGCTTAATCAGCTGGCACCGAATGCGCTGACGCGAAGCGATATCGAAATTGCCGAAGGCGACGGCTTGCCTACTACGTTTGTGGAGGGACGAAACCTGCTGTTCCTTAGCTTTGCCGCTGTGCTGGCCAAGGGCATCGGCGCCAAACATCTGGTCACGGGCGTATGCGAAACGGATTTCAGCGGTTATCCCGATTGCCGGGACAGCTTCATCAAATCACTCAACGTTACGCTGAATCTGGCCATGGATTACCCATTCGTCATTCACACGCCGCTTATGTGGCTCGACAAGTCGGAAACCTGGGAACTAGCCGATCAGATGAATGCACTCGAATATGTTCGCGACCATACGTTGACCTGCTATAACGGCATTAAGGGCGACGGTTGCGGGGAATGTCCTGCATGCAAGCTGAGAAAAGCGGGGCTCGACAACTATATGCAGCGCCGTAATCGTGTATCCGAAGGGGGCGTCTAATATGAGCCGCGAGCCCGGCGCTTTCCGCATTGTAGAACATCTGCAAAAGCTTGGCGAGGACATCGATGCCGGAAGCCTGCGTTACCATCGGAAGCGGGTGCTTGTCTCCAAGGAGTTTACCTTCGATGCTGCCCATCATCTGCACTGCTATGAGGGAAAGTGCAAGAACCTGCACGGCCACACATACAAAGTGGTCTTTGGTATCAGCGGTACTCCCAATGAAGTGGGCATTACCGTGGATTTCGGGGACATCAAGGATTGCTGGAAAAAGGACATTGAACCTTATCTGGATCACCGTTACTTGAACGAGACTCTGCCGCCAATGAACACAACAGCGGAAAACATGGTGGTCTGGCTGTTTGAAAAAATGGAAGAATCCCTCCGCAGCAGAGAGTCGCACGAGCAACAAGGCACACGAACCGAATTCGTTCGCCTGTTCGAGACGCCGACCAGCTACGCTGAGGTCAGACGGGAGTGGATGATCGATGAATAATGTGCACGTAAAGCCTGAGAACGATTCAACTGCCTCCTCTACGGTCATAGCAGTGGACCGTCCGATTCCCGTGATGGAGATTTTCGGTCCTACTGTTCAAGGTGAAGGCATGGTCGTTGGCCGGAAGACCATGTTCGTTCGTACGGCGGGCTGCGACTATCGCTGCTCCTGGTGCGACTCCGCGTTTACGTGGGACGGATCCGCCAAGGACACCATTTCGCCCATGAATGCAGACGAAATCTGGCAAGAGCTGTACCGGCTGGGCGGTGAGCGCTTCGATCATGTCACCCTGTCCGGCGGCAATCCCGCTCTTCTCTCGCAGCTCGGTACGCTTGTGGATGAGCTGCACCGACATGGAATTACCGTTGCCGTGGAGACCCAAGGTTCACGCTGGCAGGACTGGCTGAATGACATTGATGAGGTCACCATCTCCCCCAAGCCGCCAAGCTCAGGGATGGATACGGACTGGGCCAAGCTCGATGATATCGTCTCCCGGCTGTCGGCTCGGGCGCCCGGCAGATCCTTCAGCCTCAAGGTTGTCGTATTTGACGATAAAGACCTAAGCTATGCGGAAACGGTCCATGAGCGATACCCGAACGTGCCGTTTTATTTGCAGACCGGCAATCCCGATGTAGGTACAGGCGATACCGCTTCGCTGGTCTCCCACCTGTTGGATCGGTACGAGTTGCTTGTCGATGCCGTCATGCAATCCGACCGGTTGAACGATGTGCGGGTCCTGCCGCAATTGCAAACGCTCGTTTGGGGCAATAAACGCGGCGTGTGACGGTATAATAAAAATACGCTGCGCCTGATTAAGCATTTAATAATTTTATTTAAGGAGCTACCTTATATGGCTGGAAGACAAAAAGAAGAAATGGAAGACGTTACCCTGCTCGGCAACCAAGGCACGAAATACACGTTTGAATATGATCCCGGCATTTTGGAGAGCTTTGACAACAAGCATCCTTACCGCGACTATTTCGTCAAATTCAACTGTCCCGAATTCACAAGCTTGTGCCCGATTACAGGGCAGCCGGACTTCGCTACCATCTACATCAGCTACATCCCGGATATCAAGATGGTGGAGAGCAAGTCCTTGAAACTGTACCTGTTCAGCTTCCGCAACCATGGGGACTTTCATGAGGACTGCGTCAATATCATCATGAATGACCTCATCAAGCTGATGGATCCGAGATATATCGAAGTATGGGGCAAATTCACCCCGCGGGGCGGCATTTCCATCGATCCGTATTGCAATTACGGTCGTCCGGGGACCAAATACGAGGAGATCGCTGCGAACCGTCTGATGAATCATGACCTCTATCCGGAAAAAGTGGACAACCGATAGGCAGCCTTTTTCTTTTTCCTGAATCATGTCACATCTAATTGCATAATGATAATAAAAAGGGTTGCCCGCCTAAGGTGGGCAACCCTTTTTATCAAGGAAGACTGAACGATTACAGGGGATATTCCATATTCTTAAGCCGGTAATTCAGACGCCGCTTCTTGTACAGCATTTTCCCCGCTTCGGCCACATCGCTGATCGTCCCTTTGTTGCTGATCGAACCGAATACAATCCCGGCGATCGGGATCAGCTGAAACAGCTTCTTCATCCCGAAGTTATCGGTATAAGACTGAACGACTTCACGCCAGCCCTGGAGCTGTGAGAATACCTGCTCTGTCATTTGTTCATCATCAAAAGTGGCGAGTTCCTCGAGCACCGCTTTTTTTCCCACGATATCGGCAGATGCAAACTGCAAGCACTTCACGATAAATACCCGCTCCCGGGGATCGTTCGGATCATATCCGTAACATAGCGCCATCTCCTGCAGCACCTTGAGCGATTGACCGAGCACCATCGGCAGATCGGCTGCAATCGTGAATATCCCCCCGATTCCCGTTGCTGCTCCCTGCGCTGCGGCGAATTTGACTCGTTTTACCGTCAGCGTATCCGCTGCCGTATCCATGACTTGGAGCGGCAACTTTGAGGCAGATGCCAGCGTAAGCCCTGAATTCGCCGCCACCTCCTCCTCGTTCTCACCTTCAATGGATTCCTCCTGAGCGGACTTTACGGAAGGGCCGGAAACCGCATTCGGACCGTCTAATCCCGCTGCCTGTGCCAGAACGTTCATAACCGACTTCTCGCGAACCAGATGCTTCCCGCCGCTCTGAATAAATCCGCCTACCTCATTCAAGGCGCTTCCGATTTTCTCTTGAACAGCCTTGGGTGTGAGGCGATCCAGCAGCATGAAAGGAATTCTTCCGAGCTTTTCCCAGAACATGACATCCTTCTGCTCTTTCTCCCATATCAAAATCTCTTGAAGTTGCGACTCCAGCTGTTGTCGTGATTCCATCTCTGTCATCCTCACTACTCCTATCCAACATTAAAAGTGACTATAAACTGTATACGCAGTTCATGGAAGAAAGACGCAATAAATTTCAAGTTTAATCTTACAACATCGCACGCAAGATTAACAAAAAAGAGGGAGATCACCCCCAATCAGGTCGATCTCCCTCTTTATTCTCGCAATCCGTCATGGTGACGGCAAGCTTACAAATGTGAATGATTATTTACCCAAGAAGGCATTCAGCATCCAGGTATGCTTCTGTACATCGCTGACCATGCCGGTCAACAGATCGGATGTAGCGTCATCACCTTCTTGATCTGCGGCTTCGATCCCCGCCTTCAGTTCGCCGGCAAGCTGATCGAAATCCGCAACCAGCTGTCCGACCATCTGCTCGGCCGTGTTTTCATCGGAAACCTCTTGCAGCGTGGCCAGGTTCAAATATTGCGCCATACTGGCTGCCGGTTTGCCGCCAATGGCCAGCATCCGCTCTGCCAGCTCATCCACATAACCTGCTGCTGTGTTGTACAGTTCCTCGAATTTCTCGTGCAGCATGTAAAACTGAGGACCTTTTACATACCAGTGATAGTGGTGAAGCTTCACGCCAAGCAAACTCCAGTTGGCTACCTGCGTATTCAAAATTTGTTGAAGTTCATTGGTTGTCGTTCCTTGTGCTTGTTGGGTTAAGTTACTCATCTATATCGTCTCCTTTATTATTGTATTTAGACTTATTCTAAATCCTTGTATTAATCATAACAGATTCTTGTCTCTTTTGCAAAGGGAATCGGAAACTTATCAGATGAAGATAGGATGAAGAAATTGCCTCCTATTTATACCCATCCTAATTTATTTTTAAGTCAACTGCTATGATTGGCATCATATTTCTCAGGCTGCAAAAAAACTTAAGACAACCCCAGAATCGTTTTCATTTCCTTTCGTTTTTGCTTCGGATTCATCACATACAAAGTATCCCCTGCCTCAATGACCGTACTCCCCTTTGGCGTAATGATCCGCTTCTCCCGAATAATAGCCGTAAAGAGGATATCGTCCGGCAGATCCAGCTGCTGAATCTCCTTGCCGATAATGGGCATCTCCCCATCCACCAGAATATGGTTGATCTCGGAATCCGTTTTTCCAAGGGCCATTAACTCTAATAAAGTCGGTGCTTTGGCTTTATCCTTCTCCACCAGCGAAAGCATTTGCGTGAGCGGAGAGATTGTGGTGCCTTGGATCACCGCTGAGGTTAACACAACAAAAAACACGACATTAAAAAACAATTCTCCATGCTTGATACCCGCCAGAACGGGATATGTAGCCAGGACGATCGGCACGGCGCCGCGAAGGCCCGCCCATGAAATTAATATTTTCTCCCGCATGGCAAATTGGGTAAACAACAGGCTGCTGAACACGCCGATCGGCCTGGCCAATAATATGAGAATCAGGGACAACAACAGTCCTTGCCATACGACCTTCGACAGCTCATTCGGGAAAACAAGCAGCCCGAGCAGCACAAACATGACGATCTGCATCATCCAGGCGAAACCTTGGTTAAATGCCTGAATCGTCTTGCGGTATGTCAGCTCGGTATTGCCGAGCAGCAAAGCCATGACGTATACGGCAAGCAAACCGCTGGCCCCAAGCCAAGCGGCAGCGGCATAAGTCATCACGGCGAATCCCAATGCCGTTACGGGATATAAACCCGAGGAATCGAAATTGATGCGATTGATCACGTATACGGCCAGCATTCCGATAAGAACACCGACAACCAGACCAAGTCCCATCTCCATTACGAACGAGAAAATAAGACCAATCAAATTCAGTTCCGGGTATTCGATCCATTCGATAAGGGATACGGTTAGAAATACCGCCATCGGGTCATTGCTTCCGGATTCAGCCTCCAGTGTCATTCGAAGCCGTTTCTTCAAATTCGTGCCGCCTAGAACCGAGAATACGGCCGCCGCGTCCGTCGAACCGACAATGGCGCCAATTAACAGCCCCTCTTGTAACGAAATATCCAGAATGAATGCAGCGCATATTCCGATGACCACCGTTGTCAGTAAGACACCTATCGTTGCAAGTGAAATGGCCGTTCCCATAACCGGCTTGATTTCTTTGAAATCGGTCTGCATCCCGCCCTGAAACAATATGACTATCAATGCAAATATGCCGACCAGCTGTGTGAGCTCCGCATTATCGTAATAAATGAAGCGGCTGAGTATCATCCCGATGGCAATAAACAGCACCAGGGCGGGCATGCCGAAGCGAGAAGAAAATTTGGTGGTCAATACACCTGTCACTAGCAAGGCGCCGCATAATAAAATCATGGAATCAACAAAACTTGGCAAGCTCATCCCTCCGGTGCGTCAGATTCGTACATTATATTACCCGAAAATCATCGCTTCCTCGCACACAGCAAGTGCTCCATCCGTCAAAAATTAACGGCGAGGCCGGGCAGAAAAAGAATTTGCAAACGTTTACTGGAAATTCCACGCCCAATGACTTTATACTGGTAACAAGCGACATACATAGGGGAGGCGTCAATCGAGTGAACATTTCTATTATGAAAAGCGATCAACTACATCATGCTGTTGAGCTGTCGGACCGTATATTTCTGAAGCAGCAGGAACAGCCTTCTATGGGAGTCTCCTTTCCTCCGATATTCTCTCCGGGAATCAGCCATTCTTACGGTGCATGGGATCAAGATAAACTCGTTTCCTTCATGGGATTCGTGCCATTTACCATTCAAACTCGCGGTGCCCGATTAAATGTCTACTCCATCGGCTCCGTCTGCACGGATCCGGAATACCGGGGGCAGCGACTCGCAGGCACTCTCCTGGAGCAGTGTATCCGTCATGGAGAAGCTTCGGGGGCATCCTTAATCCTCATTTCCGGTGGCAGATCCCTGTATACCCGGGCAGGCAGCCGTTTGTTCGGCCGTGCACTCCGGTTCCGACTAGACCGGGCCGTTAGTGATTCCTTACGGGCGGTAACGGGAAAACAAGTGCGCATCCGTGCAATGCAGCCGCAGGATTTATTCCGCCTTCAAAGGCTGATGGAGCAGCGGGAAGCCGGTTATGTTACCACGGCTTCGGAGCTTAACAAGCTGCTGGGAGCAAGCGCCTATTCCAACGTGATCCGCCTCGAGCAGCAGGTGCTTGTCGCCGAAGAAGACGGCGTGTTGACTGCATTTGCTATCATCGCCGTACCCGGTGCTGCGATGACTCCTTCGAGAGAATCTACCCTTGTAGAATGGGGAGGAAGCCCTGAAGCGGCTGCGCTGGTCATAGCCGAGGCGATCTCTTCCTTCAACCTCTCAGAGCTAACCGTTCCACTGCCTTGGCAGGATAAAGAGCTGGCAGCGTTAATCCAATCTGCCGGCAACAAGCCTGAATATATTCAGAATGAAGGGACCGTGTATTTGGTTAGCGGCCCGGAACTGCTCCGCCAGTTGGCTCCCGTGCTGCCTGAGGGGTTGATTCAGGCAGATGGCGAGCATGGTCCTTACCGTCTTGCCTTGAACAATGAAGTATTAGAACTGGATGATGAGGGTTTGCTCTCGATCCTGTTTGATCCGGAATCCTCTTATCGTGCTAACGGCAGCGTAACCTTTGAACCCATTCCTCTCCCGTACACAACCGGTCTTCAATATATTTGACGCAGTTACTGAAGGTGCATTTGATCCTTCCCTTAGCCGGGAGGTCATCTGCACCCTTTTTTATTTGCTTGGTTATCGATTTGAATCTATTACCCGACAGTACAGCGCTGCTATCATACCAACGATGGTCGTTCGCCTATTTTTCACTGGATATGTGCCCTCCATCTCCGCTTCCACATAGGATGAAATAACCTATCTGATAGAAAGAGGTGCATGACTTGAGCCATCATCCAAAAAGAGGCCTGCAATCCCAAACCAGTTTGGGTATTCCCGGGCTCTTCCCCGGATACCCGTTCTATCCTTATCCATACTATCCACCTTATTATCCGGTCTATCCTTTCCCTCCGTTTTATCCGGGATATCCCGGTCACGGATTTCCTGGACACGGGCATGGACATGGACATGGCCCATGGCATCCGGGCGGACCGGGACATGGTCCGGGTCCATGGCATCCAGGCGGGCCTGGTGGTCCCGGACACGGGCACGGTCCTGGCGGTCCCGGTTACGGACCGAGGGGAGCGCAGAGACATCGCGGCAAGCGCTAAACGCTCACTAACGCGCAATAACAAACCGCCCGGTTCATCCCGGGCGGTTTGTTATTGTTAATCCATATCTATAAATGCCCTTTACCGTCTCTTCGAGATCTCATCCCGATCCGGACTTATGGCACCGCCATTTCCATCACCATAACCTTGATACAGATTAGGATCCGGAACCGCATCCTCGGTGGCAGCCGCTGCTTCAGAGCGTGAATCTACCGGCGCACCGGAACCGCTATAGGTGCCTCCCTCACGGTAATGATGTTCATTAAGGGCGCTATTGCTGCGGAATATATCATACACCTGGCCACCGTTCGTTTCATCTGCATCCACCATGACTAGAATATGGCCTTCATCCACATAGCCCCCATATTCCTCGGCTTGCTCTTCCGGAATTCCGAGGCCAATCAAACCACCTACCAATCCGCCCGCGCCGGCGCCAACGGCTGCTCCCGTAAGGGTTGCCGCGATCGGACCAGCCGCGATGATCGGACCAATGCCTGGAATGGCCAATGCACCTAAGCCGGCCAGCAATCCGGTTACGCCGCCTAACACACCGCCTGTAGCCGCACCGGATGCCAAGCCCTCAGGCGCCTTGGTGCCGGTCTCCTCCTGAATATGAGAAGATTCTCCGCGATCTTTGGCAATGACAGAGATTTCATCGGCTCTGAAACCTTGCTGCTTTAGTTCCTCAATGGCCCGGGTTGCTTCCTGCTCCGTCCGAAAAGCTCCTACAATTTTCTGAGTCATATGAATTCCTCCTAATGGTCATTTTCGGTTATCGCTGTACATTCCTAACTTAAACGCCAGCCGCCATAATCAAACAAAAAAACTGATGTACGTCTTAAATAAGCCTCCCTGCAGCATCAAAAACCCCATAATTATCCAGTTAATATAACTGGTAATATTTAACTTTACGAATATTCATGTTAATATAGCAAGTAAGCACTGGTACCTTAAAAATAGAATAGGTTGGTGATTCCATGAACTGGTTCAAGCCATTCGAGGACGATCTTGCTGCCGCATTCGCAGACTGCGAAGCAAGATTATCCGTGCTCCCTGCTCCCTTGAGTGAAATCGGTCTTACCTACTTGAGAAAGTTTGACGTTTTCGAGCAGGACAGTTCCAAAAATTACATTTCTTATCTGCTTCCCTTCTGGATGAAAGAACTGACCGAACTCCCCGCCGATGTATACCGTCACCTCTCAGCGGCCAACATTATCGGCATGTTATACTACTTCATTCAAGACGACATAATGGACTCGCCCCGTGACAGTCAGTCTTCCACCGACTCGAAACATCATCTCGCGCTTGCTAACCTGCTGTATTACGAATTTCTCACATCCTATCAACCCTATTTTCCAGCAAACTCCGACTTCTGGTCTTATTTCAAAAACTACACGTTTGAATGGTCGGAAGGCGTTATCCATGAAACCCAGGATGATTACTTCAAGCACAACCCTGCCATGGTGGCAAAAAAGGCAGCTCCCGTAAAGCTGGGAAGCACTGCAGCATTGCTTTTATCTGATCAAGCAGGCCTCATTCCACAAACGAATGATGTGATGAACCATGTTTTGCTTACCTTGCAGATGATGGACGATTGGACCGACTGGAAGCAGGATCTTGCGGATGGCAGCTACAATTGCCTGCTGTCTCTCATTAAATCGGAATTGGGGCGACCTCGCGACACAAATCTGACGCTGACCGAGGTTCAAGAAGCCATCTATATCAACAACGCGTTGAAGTCCTATGCAGATATTGCGACAGCGACCCATGCCCATCTCTTATCGGTAGATATAGATGCCCCCCATCTCATTTCCTTTCATCAAACGATGGTAGACGAGCTTCAAGCCGAAGCGAATCATATCGAAAACAGTAAAGAAACCCTTTCTTTTGGCGGATTAAACTATTACTTGTCTATACTAAGCAAAAAATAATAGATTTTATATTTATTCCATGGTATTCTTTAGGAGTAAAAAATAACCAATTTATTTGAAAGGGTGATTCTTATGACGACAGAAGCCATCTTTCAAACACAATTGATTCAAAAAGCTTGGGAGGATCCTAGCTTTAAGGCAAAATTGCTTAGCGATCCGAAATCCGCCATCAAGGAAGTTCTTGGGGTACGGATTCCCGACCACATCGAGATTCGAACGCTTGAAGAGAACCCTAACGAGCTGTATCTGGTCATTCCTCCGAATCCATCAGGCGTGATCAAGTCAGAAGCCAAAGCAAAAGCCATCTGGTAAAGACTACATAACAGCTTGGACATTTCATAAATAGATGTTATCGGCACAAAAGAGTGGGGACAATCGCCGTCAAAGCGCTGCCGCAGCTCAGCGAATTATTCGCCAGCTGCGGGAAGCGTAATGACAGCATCCGTCCCCACTCCTTTTTTACTCGTAAAATAAATGTCTCCATTCATGGCCTCGATAATTCGGAAGGTCACCATCAGGCCAAGCCCCGTGCCCTTGGTTTTGTTGGAGAAATAAGGCTCCCCCAGCCGTGCCAACACATCCGGCTCCATCCCTTCGCCATTATCTACAACGTGAATAAATACCTGGTCCTGCTGGCGATAGCATCGGATATGAACCAATCCCTCTTCGCCCAGCGCCTCGATGCTATTCTTAACAATGTTGATAAAAGCCTGCTTAAATTTCGAGGAATTCCCCCGAATCGTAATATCCTCTGAAATATCGACGGTAATCTTGCCTCCTTGGAGATGGGCAAGCGGACCAAGTATGCCTTCGATATGCTTGAATTCCTCTGCAACCCGAAGCACGGTGTCTTTGCCGAATTCCGGTTTGGCAAAGGTCAAGAAGTCCGTAATAATGCCGGAAGCACGGTCCAATTCCACCAGAGCCAAATCCAAATATTCGCGTTCCGCGGCTTGGGCTTTTCCCGTGAGAAGCTGCAGGAATCCCCGCGTAACTTGCAGCGGGTTACGTACCTCATGCGCAACCGATGCTGCAAGCTCACTGATAATCTCCATTTTCTCCGATCGCTGCAGTTCATTGTTGAACATCTCAAGCTCCTTGGAGTATTGAAGAATCCGTTCGTGATTTTTGGCAAAATGCCGTCCGAGAATGACAATCAAGGCAATAATGAAGCTGACAATCCCCCATTTCCAGAGGAAGAGATTGTAGCTGCCACGGGTGAGGAAGAATTGCAGCAGCTCGCTTAAGCCCACAACTGCGAAGACCGCAAAGCCTGCATTAAAAATAACAGCGTCCTTATTACCCTTCACGGCATAATACATGGAGCTTCCGACCAGCAATACAAATTGAACGATCATCACAACACCCATTACATGAACGGAGAAGAAATAATAGAGATCGAACCATTGATTTGAATCCCATTGATTAACAATCAGAAACAACCCGCAAAACAGCGAGTAAAATATCTGGAACTTGCGGAGTTTGCGCAGCAAGCCCTTCCAGCCGGGCCCAAAGATGGTTTCAAAAAAGAGACTGAACGAAGGAAGTAAGATAAATAATGAGATGTCATATAAGTGAGTGTAAATATTGCCATATTGATTAAAAATCGTATAAAGAAACGGGGAGTAAGTAAACACCAGTATGCCTACAGATAAAATAATGCAAGAAAGGGAAAATACTGCGACCAAATATTTTTTATTCAGAAAAATAGAGCAGATCAACATCACCAATGCGATAAATATAAAGGCGCTCCCCAGAATGATGTCCATTAAATTCGACTTGATAAACCGATTAAACATGTCCTGATAATCGCCGACCAGGATTTTTCCTTCAATCGTCACATGATCTCTAGCGGTCTCCAGCCAGATGTGAAGGTCCTTGCCGAGCATGTTCTGATTCAGAGGAAGCAAGATGTAATTCAGCTCATAATTGTACGTTCGGGATGATTCGTAAATCTTCTCATGGTTCGCATAAACCGCAACCTGCTGTCCGTGGAGCTTATCAATCAAAATGCCAGGGGATGCGGATGCGATCTCGGGAATCTTCATATGAATCCACGCGGACGCCTTGGTATGCGGCTTAAAAGGCTTCGAATCCCCGGCCGAAGTTTCCATCCAGTCATTGATATGGACGGGCACGCTCTCCGGTATCCCCCGGGACTCCGACCAGAGGATTCTCCACTCCTTAATCGCTGCGTGAACTGCCGTTTCTTCGGTGGCAAAGACAAGCCTGGGGAGCCCCTGGCTTAAAGTAAAAACGATGATCAGGAACACAGCGATTCTCCATCCAGACTTCATTGACGCACCTCAAACATTATAATGAGTGAAACTCTTACTGTGTTATTCGATGCAACAAAACCTTCCACCTTCTAATATTCGGAAAAATGATAAAATTTTCTATTGTAGATATAACAAAGAGAGATGCCGTTATGACATCTCCCTTCCATTTACACTTCACCTTCCTGCGCAGCAGGTACGGCCGGAAAGCGGATAATGGCCTCTGTCCCGCTGCCCTTTTCACTAACAAAATGAATGGTGCCATGCATGGCTTCGATGATTCGAAAGGTAACCATCAAGCCGAGCCCCGTCCCTTTGGACTTATTGGAGAAATAAGCCTCGCCAAGTCTCTCAAGATCCGCAGCATCCATTCCGATGCCGTCATCTTTGATGTGAATGACCACTTCTTCTCCCTTGGCATAGGCCCAGATGCGAATAACCCCTTCTCCATCCAGTGCTTCTATACTGTTCTTAACGATATTTATCATCGCTTGTTTGAGTTTGGAAGAATTACCCGTCATGAATAATTCCTTCGCGTTATCCAGCTCGATCGAGCCCCCGCTGAGATTGGCAAGCGGCAGCAGGATGCCTTTTACATGCTTCAACTCTTCATACACATTCAGCTTGGCCTCGTTCTCCAATTGAGGCTTAGCAAACGTGAGGAAATCCGTGATGATTCCCGAGGCCCGGTCCAGCTCCTTCAGCGCGAGGCCGAAATACTCCTTCTCCGCCTGTTTGGTGTTCTGTGCCAGGAGCTGCATGAAGCCGCGTGTCACTTGCAGTGGATTACGAACCTCGTGTGCTACGGAGGCGGCCAGCTCGCTGATGATCTCCATCTTCTCCGATCGCTGAAGCTCATTATTAAACATCTCCAGTTTCCTGGAATATTGCAGCACTTGCTCATGGCTGCGGACGAATTTACGGCCCAGCATGACAATCAAGGAGACAATCAGTCCGATAATGCCCCATTTCCATAACACGAAATGATATTGCCCGCCATGGTAATAAAAAGCCAGCAGATCTCCGAGCGTTGCTAACGCCATCATCCCGAAGCCTACAGAAAAGATATAAGCGTCCTTGTTCCGCTTGGAAGCATACAGAATCGTAGTACCGACCAGCAGCAGCATCTGCAGGATAATCAGAATGCCCAGGATCTTCACCGAAACCAGATAGTAGATCTCGTAAAATGAATGACGGCTGACCACGTGGGCAGCTAGAAATATCAGGCATATGACGGAATAGGTTATTTGAAACCTTCGGCAGTAGCGAATGACTCGATAGGGCCCGGGGCCATATATTTTCTCAAAATAATAATACAGCGCCGGCAGCACGGCGAAGAGTGAAATATCAAACACCGAGACCCACACGCTGCCTAGGTCTCCATAGAAAGTGTATAGGAACGGTGAATACGTAATAAGCATAGCCCCGCTTGCCAGAATAACCACGCTAAGCGACAGCCAGCTGGATACTGTATGCTTTGGAAGGAACAAGCAGCAAAAGAACATGACCACCGCAATAAACAGAAACGAGCTGCCCAATATGAAATCTACCAGGTCATTCTTGATGAAGCTTCCACGCAAATGCTCATATTCGCCAAGTATAATATCGCCTTCGATGCCTAACGTCATATCCCTGACGCCGTTCGTCCATATATAAACGATCTTGCCGGCATCGTCCGGCTGGACCGGAAGCAGAAGAGAATGATTCGTGTACATATAGTCTCGCTTGGCTTCATACACCTGTTCATTCTCCAAGAAAGCCACAACATCCTGTCCCTTGATACGGTCAATCATGATGGCCGAATGTTTCCAAGGGAGAGCCGGTATAGTAAAACGATTCCATGCTGAATACACCCCATCTGACTCGGGGGGTCCCTTCTCGTCTGGTATTCCCGCCAACCAACTTCTTCCCTGCAGATTGACCGGCGAAACAACTTCCTGTTGTTCGTTATCCCACATAAACTGCCAATCGGATATCACGATCTGAGAACTCTTTGCGTCCGATTTTTCCGGTGATATGGTCGATATAATCAGCAGCAGCGGTACCATCAGCAGAAGCAGGAATATGGATTTGGGCATATCCTTCATCTAGTCAGCACCTCTAACCGTCTATAGTCAAATAAAATTCCGCATCTTCTCCGTCTTGCCGATTCGACAAACTTCGTGTTCATTTACAATCAATATAACATGAAACGTCTGTTCCGTTTGTAAATTTTTTATTACATACAGGCAAATGAAAAGGGATCGCCCTTAGCCCGAAGGTTAAAAGCAATCCCTTACACCTCTAGTGTGTGGAGCTTGAAGCAAGGCCAACTTTATCAACCATCCGCTGACTTTCGTCGTTCAATCCCACGAGGCTGATCTCTTTACCCGCTTCCTTGTACTTATTCAATACCTTGGAAATGGCATTCGTGGCTGACTGATCCCATACATGGGATTTGGAAAAATCAATCACGACCTGCTCAGGGTCCTCAAACACATCAAACAGGTTTACAAAATACATCATCGTTCCGAAAAATAACTGTCCCCGGATTTCGTATATCTTCGTACCGTTTGGCTGCATATGGGGTACGGCATGAATTTTTGCCATTTTCCAGCCGAAATTCAGCGCGCTTAAAATAATTCCGATCATGACCCCGATGGCCAGATTATGCGTGGCCACCACGATGATTACCGTTGCCAGCATGACAATGGCATCACCTAGTGGTACACGATGAAGTGTGCGAAGCGATCCCCATTCAAATGTACCGATGGAAACCATAAACATGACCCCGACAAGCGCTGCCATCGGAATTTGTTTCACGACATCACCGAGCACAAGGATGAGAAACAGCAGGAACACACCGGACACCAGCGTTGATAACCGGGTGCGACCGCCTGATTTGACATTAATCACTGTCTGTCCGATCATGGCGCAACCGGCCATGCCGCCGAAGAATCCAGTGATCACGTTGGAAATACCCTGGCCGCGGATTTCGCGGTTCTTGTCGCTGCCGGTTTCCGTCATCTCATCCACGAGTGACGCCGTCAGCAGCGATTCCGTCATCCCGACGACAGCAAGAGCCAGAGATATAGGCAATATCGTCATGATCATATCCAAACTGATGGTTACATTCGGAATGTGGAAGAACGGAAGAGCCTGCGTAATGTTGCCCATATCGCCCACCGTTTGCACAGGAGTTTTGAACCATACCGCGATGATGGTCATCACGATGATGGCGACAAGCGCCGAAGGAACCGCTTTGGTAACCAGCGGCAGCAAGTAGATGATAAGCAGCGTTCCGATGACCATCAAGTACATGGGCCACGACTCGCCCTTGAAATTCGGTAGCTGGGCCAGAAATATGATGATGGCCAGGGAGTTCACGAATCCGGTGATGACCGGCTGGGGAACAAACGTAATAAACCGCCCGAATTTGAGCGCCCCCATCACCAATTGCAAAATACCTGTAAGAATGGTTGCCGCATACAAATACTCGATCCCGTGCATCGCCACGAGCGGTCCCATTAATGACGCCATGGCCCCTGTTGCTGCGGAGATCATGCCGGGACGGCCGCCAAAGAATGAAATACTGACTGCTATCACAAAAGAGGCATAGAGTCCAACCATAGGATCGACGCCAGCCATGATGGAGAATGCGATCGCTTCCGGTATGAGAGCGAACGCTACCGTCAATCCTGACAAAATATCCCTGCGCGAATTGCCAAAGAAGCCTTGTTTAATCCATTGAAACAAAGTCCTGATCACTTCCTGTTCTATTGTAGTCGTTTGACAATCCACTCTCAGGATTGTCCTGGTCCGATAGTCACTTTTTCGATTATAACGGGATCATTTCAAAATTTCATTATTCAATTTAAAGAACCTATCCCGCGAAATCATTCATTTTCTCCCTTTTTTCTTGAATTTCGTCCATTTTTCCTAAAATGAAAATTTTCATAATACAGCAAGTGACAGGGAAAGATAATTCATGTTTGGTTTATCATAACCTGCAGAGATCCACGATTCATTCTTGATTCAGCGGGTAAAGTCGAGGTATAGATACCTATTGTATTTGAACTCATGGAAGGAGATGGACCCTATGCGAGACGAAAATAATCGCAATACGCTGGCAGATTTGACATATTTGGAATTTGAGGCCAAACGAAGAGTCGAGGATACGGACATGATCCCACAAGATGATCTGAGAGACGTTAGCACCTACACGGAGCAAAGCTTAAGCAGCGAAGACGCGGACCACATGGCCTACGATCAGAATGAAGCTGCGCCTGCGGATG
Organism: Paenibacillus sp. MDMC362; assembly: GCF_003269305.1. Taxonomy (NCBI): domain Bacteria; kingdom Bacillati; phylum Bacillota; class Bacilli; order Caryophanales; family Paenibacillaceae; genus Paenibacillus; species Paenibacillus sp. MDMC362. The sequence continues at coordinate 47,916 of NZ_QLYT01000003.1, read as the reverse complement.
CGAAACCTGAAGAACGTCTGAACCCGGATCACAGCGCCATCGATGCGTGGGAAGCTACCGGAGCGGATCCCGATCAGCGAACCATTGCGGACGAGAGAAGCTTTTCCTCCTCGGGGCTGGCCGAAGCAGATCGGATCGAACGGGATCGACCGGTCGATGAAACTTACATTCGAGATGTCGCAGATCATGTAACGGATCGGGAATGGCAAGCCGTCGAAGGTGAGCCCCCTTCTCGCCCCGGAGACGAAATTATCGGCCAATACTCCGGCGCTACAGAGCGGCGGCTTGCAGCTGACGCTTCATTAACCGGCAGCGGAACTGCGTTTTTAAATCAGGACATTTTTACGAATTACCCGTCCGGAGAAGATGAGTACCAGCCGCTGGAGGATGTGCCGGATGCGGATTCAATATCGGCTAACAGCCCGGTGGACCCAGCCGCTCCGCCAACGGAACAGATGCACGGTACCGATCTATTAAACGGCAGCCATGGTGAGGACGACTAAACCTGCAAAACCCGCCTCTCCTAATAGGAAGGCGGGTTTTATATTTGTATGGGTTCGATCCTCTATTTTCCGAATATGATATCCAGCCAGCCGAGAAATGACATCCACAGCAGGACGCCGATCAAGGTACCCCATATGAGTGCTGTTAATATGTTTCCCTTTCTTTCCATGCCTATGCCTCCCATACAACATCTTTTATAGTAAAACAGTATGGGTCGAGCTATCCGTTCTTATACTAGCCAACCATTTCAAAGACTAGATTTAATAGGAGGAATTGCCGATGAAGAAGCATCCTGACAAGACACCACGTTTAGTGACCGAACGCGACATTGATGAGGATTTTGGCCTGTTTGTCGAGGATTCATATCCGGACAGTATCCCGTTACCCGACAGCATCAAACACGAGAAGCCGGATGGCAGTGAAACTAGCAACCGCGGAAACTCTTCATCTTCCTGATCCTTCACACCGGAAATGTAACCTCTGCGTTCACCCATGTCATACCTTCCAACATACACTACACCATACGACCCTGGAAGGATGATGCTGATATGAAAGGATTGCCGATCCATCCCTGCGGACATAAAATCACGCTGCAGCAGCGGCTGGCCTCTTTAACCGGTCATCTGGTAGAAGTCAATGCACCGAACACCGGTTTAGAACCCGGACGTCTGCAGCGGGTATTCCCGAAAAATTTCATCAAGGTGCAAGGCGAGCTCTTTGTGCCGTCCAGTCTCAACTCGGTTCGGGTATTTGATGTCAAGCCGCCGGGCAAAACGGTGCTGGTAGGCGTGCGGACCACCTTCTCTACCCGTGGTGCTTTTAACCGGATCCGTCTGGTCAGAATCGGAGCCGACTTTATTGAATTGCTCGCCAAGGATAAGAACCGTTCCCGGATTCTGCTCCCTTTAAACAAAGTGGAGGGCATATTCCCGGTGAAGTAGGGACAGTAAAACGATTTCCTTTTTCTCAAGCTTCCAGACCTGCGATAAGTCCGGAGGCTTATTTTTTGATTATGGGGAAGCAATGCAGAACCGACTCTGGCTTCTTGACATTACGTCGGTAACGTTTTCCTATAGATTATGTATACTCACCTTTTCGATTTTCAGTACTTGTCCAACCTGTGATAGAATATGATACAGATTAAATACTTAAGGCTTGATAAGGAATAACAGGAGGAATCAATGATGTTGAAACGCAGAACACCCTGGATGCCCGCCTTATTCGTCATCCTTGCGCTGCTGCTCGTGATGACGGCATGCGGTCAGAATGACAAAGGAGCCGAAAGCGGCACAGGCGGCGGAACGGGCTCAACGACCGGGGCAACAGCACCCGAGGCGGAACCGCCGAAGGAAACCGAGGTTAAGCAGAACGTGCCGGACCCGAATGCCAGCCACCCTATCGTTACCATTGAGATGGAGAACGGCAAAACGATAAAGCTTGAGCTTTATCCGGAGGTGGCGCCGAACACGGTGAACAATTTCATCTCCCTGGTGGAGCAAGGATTCTACGATGGGACAGGCTTTCACCGCGTCATCCCCGGCTTCATGATTCAGGGAGGCGACCCTGACGGTAACGGAACGGGGGGACCCGGCTATGCTATTCCCGGCGAATTTACGTCCAACGGCTTTCAGAATGACCTGAAGCATACGACAGGCGTATTATCGATGGCCCGGGCACCGGATCCAAACTCCGCCGGATCGCAATTCTTCATTATGGTTGCGGATGCACCTTCGCTGGATGCTCAGTACGCATCCTTCGGAAAGGTGATCGAAGGAATGGAAACCGCAGAGGAGATCGTGGGCTTGGAGCGGGATCAAATGGACAAACCGCTTGAGGTTCCCGTCATGAAGAAAGTGACGGTTGATACGCTCGGCAAGGATTATCCGGAGCCCGAGAAGCAAGAATAGCATCTTCTCGGATAAGACTGCCGCGCAAGTTTATGCATGGGCACACACCGAACCACTTGTGAATTCAAGCATACCGGCGGTTTAAACGACCCAACAAAACAAGACCCGTACGCTGAATCGAGCGTGCGGGTCTCTTTTTAAGTTACAGCCTGTTTTTGTCTCTTCTAGGAATGGGCCGGCTTCTCGATGACGTACAAGCAAGTGCTGTCAGGCAGCTTCACCGGCTTCCCATCTTCATCCATGAATTCGATTCGATCAGCCAATGCCTCGGCATAACCTTCCTGCAGATAATGCTGCTGCACGCGGATGATCGCCTCAGGACCTAGCGTCCTGCGGATACATTCCGCATACTGCGCAGGGGTAAAGTAACCAAACTGCTCTTGCACTTCATGAACGTAAGCTTCAGCGCCCCATGTATAGGTGTACAGGAACTCCATTGCATCGTTCACGGGCATGCGCACTTCCGCCTCGGCCAACTGCTCGTATGATATGACCCGGCCTTTGAAATCCGAGGCATATCGGATCAGCCATTCCATACCGTCCGCCTCAAGGAAGCGGATTCTTCTCCAGGTATCCGGGGGCTCGGTCATAATCCCGTCACGGATGATGATACGCCCCCCTGGTGCAAGGACATCATAGGCACTGAGCAAGGCAGCCTCCACGGTCGCCGTATTGAAGCGTGAACCGTCCGTCTCAATGTACGAATACAACTCATGTAAGATCGAAGAGAAAATGACCGTATCCACACTCCCCGGCTCCACGTAATCCCTGAGATTTAGCGCATCCCCCTTCATCACTTCCCATGCTTTGTGCTCCAAACGTTTACGTTTCTCCAGCGCTTCAATCACGTTCAAGGAGATGTCGATCCCGACGGGACGCACGTGCGGCAGCCGTTCCTCGATCAGGTCAAGCAGCACGCCGCCTCCGGGCCCGATATCCAGCACCGCCGTTCCCGTAATATAATCCAGAATCACTTTTTTGTAATCTCCCGTGCTGTTCATATCGCTCAAATAACTCTCTTCGTTATGAAATCTGTCGTAGGCGTCGCGGCGCAGGCCGAACAGGTCGAACAGGAGCAGGACCGCTTTCTCATAAAGCGGCGACTTCTCCGCTTCGATGCAAAATTCAATTAATTTCTCCGCCGCTTGCGAGAATTCGAAGGTAAAAAACACCGTATCCGGCAGCTCCGGCTTCCGTTCAATCCGGTGGCTCAGATGCGGGTTGGCCATCACCGACCCATGAAGGCAAGACGCCCAATCCGTTTGGCGCAAATATTGCTCAATCATTCTCTTCTTATATACGTTCAGCTTCTTGACGCCTTTGTAATCGTAATACATATCGTTCATCAGCGGCTCAAAGCTTAAGTGGTTCACCGAATCCGGTAGCAGCCGATCCCCCTGTCCCTCCGCAAGCGGCTGATCCGGGTCCCGCTTCTCGGGATGGAGAGCAAGCAGAAGAACCTTCACGAATTCTTCCAACGAGAAATCCTGCAGGGCGGCTTCCACGTACCAGAGGGTCATATCCTGAAATCCATGCAGAACAGCTGACAGATCACACTGCTCGCGAATCCCATGAAGCTGCTTATCGAAGTCTTCTCCGCGGGCAATCGAAACGGATCGAAGGCGGCGCAGCCGTTCCTCGTAAGTCCACCGATCCGGTACGGTCCCTTCGGCAAGATTACGAATAAGCTGAGTTATTTCTTCCTGGACGGAATGCCAGAGCTCCTCCGATACGCCGCCAATGATGCAGTGATTCAAGGGGATTAGCAGCCGGATCAACTCATCCGCGGTCAGCCGTCCTTCCTCCGTAAGCTTATGCAGCGGCAGATTCTCCTCAAAAGCGACTTCCCCGCGAATGTGTTGTCCGAGCAGTCCATGGGTAAGTATGAGTGTGTGGACCATCTCCTCATGCGGAGACATCGTTGTGTTGCCGTCCCGGATATGTCTCTCGTATAGCTGGGCAGACCCGATATTATGAAGGAACAAGTTAATGCCCGACTGCTGCCAGCGAAGGCGATCCCGCATCGTTCCGCCCTTGACCGTTTCCGCCCACACCAGTACTTCTTCCAGCAGTTCTTTGATCCAATAGGAAACTGTCAGCGAATCCAGTATTTTCAATGTACGTTCTACATAATCGAGCACGGGGTTGGCATGGGCCAATTGGCCAATGGACGTAATTCGTTCCAGATTCACGATTCGTTCTTCGGCTGATACCAGTTTCATTAACCATGGATGCCTCTTGGCAGCCGCCTCATCCCCCTGCCGAAAAGCGGTTATGATATCCAGCGCGTGCAGCATAGATTGTTCCTCCACTTCCTGAAATAATAATGAACCGTTACGTTTTTTCGCTGCTACGATTATAACAAATTCCTGTCGATGGAACGCAAGCATTTGGTAGTAGCCGATGCTACAGGGTATACTGGTCAACGAAACCATATTTTTTATTGATGTGAAGGAGTGAGTGTATATGAGCCTGAAAAATAAAACGGCCCTCATCACGGGTGCAGGTAAAGGGATTGGACGTGCTCTGGCGATTGCTCTTGCCAAGGAAGGCGTGCACGTTGGGCTTGTCGCCCGTACGGCAGCCGACCTGGAGCCGCTGAGCGCCCTGGTTGCAGAACAATATGGTGTCAGAGCCGTGGCTGCAGTTGCCGACGTTTCCGTGCAGAGCGAGGCAGAGGCTGCTTTTGCAGCGGTAAACATGGAGCTCGGCTCGGTAGACATTCTGATTAACAATGCGGGCATTGCCCAGTTCGGCAATCTGCTGGAAATGGAACCTGAGGCCTGGAAACGTATCGTTGACGTAAATCTGATGGGGACTTACTACATGACGCGCGCAGCGCTGCCCGGCATGATCGAGCATAACAAGGGCGATATCATCAACATCTCTTCTACGGCCGGAGAGCGCGGATTCGCCACAGGCTCTGCCTATAACGCTTCTAAATTTGCCGTTATGGGCTTGACCGAAGCTGTGCTCCAGGAGGTCCGCAAACACAACATTCGGGTGACCGCACTGACCCCAAGCACCGTAAACACGGATCTTGCCGTCAATGCCGGCCTGAAGATCGGGGACGAGGACCGGATGATGCAGCCGGAAGACGTAGCTGAGCTTGTGCTCGCTGCACTGAAGCTGCCGCAGCGCGTTTTTGTCAAATCCGCCGGGATTTGGACAACCAACCCGCAATAATGGCGCGTCGACAGACGCACCTATAGCTATAGCCACTCAAGGGTGTTCCCTGGTCATCCGGACAAGGGAGCACCCTTTTTGCGTACGCCTGGATATAAGGCGACCGAAACGAGGCCAGCAACAATTGTTCTTTTTTCCATACGGAATCAAGTGTCAACAATCCGTTGTCATGATATAATGACATGGCGTCATACGACAGCCAGATATTTACCTTAAGCTACACTCATGGAAAGAAGATGACAACAGCATGATCGCTGACATATTACTCGAGGTGGTACTTCCCATCTTTGTCCTGATAGGCTTTGGCATTATTATGCAATATGCCTTTAAACTCGATTTGTACACACTCGCCAAAATCAACTTTTACTACATTACGCCTGCAGCGGTATTTATGAGTATGTACGAATCCAAAATGTCACCGCAGCTCCTGGGTATGGTGGCTTTATTCTATGCGCTCTATATCGGCGTGCTTTACCTGATCAGCATGCTGGTTGCCAAGCAGCGCAAATTCAATCGGGGGATGAGAGCTGCTTTTACCAACAGCCTTCTTCTCGATAATTCGGGAAACTACGGCCTTCCGATCAATGACCTGGCCTTCAAGGGAGATCCGATGGCCGGCTCGGTACAAGCGCTCATCATGTCTTTTCAGAGCCTCCTTACGTTCACGTACGGAGTTATTTCCATTCAGGGGGCCAAGACGGAAGGCTTATACAAACAGGCCTTCATCGGATTTCTGAAAATGCCCGTTCCTTATGCCCTCGTCATCGGCATTGTGCTGCATGCCCTGGCGCTGCCGCTCCCGGTCTTTATCTCCCAGCCGCTGATGTATGCGGACCAATCCATGGTCGCGATCGCCCTGCTGACGCTTGGCGCGCAGATCATTAAATATCCGCTCCGCCTGCGTCGACTCGATGTTTACCTCAGCGTTCTGCTGCGTCTGCTGGTCGCGCCAGCCATCGGCATTCTGATCGTGCTGCTGCTCGGCTTAAAGGGCATCCCGGCTCAAGCGCTCATCATTGCTTCAGGCATGCCGGTTGGCGTAAATTCATCCATCTTGGCGGAAGAATATCAGAATGAGCCTGATTTTGCTGCACAAACTGTCCTTATATCGACCATACTAAACGTAATTACGGTTACCGGCTTAATTACATTAGCCAAATTTGTAGCTTAACGCTAACTCATCTCAGCTAGGAGGAATTTACATATGAATTTTGATCTCGCAATAGACCGAACCTGTACCGACTGCCAGAAGTGGGACAATGTTCCCACCATCTTCGGCGTGCCGGATGCGCTTCCGATGTGGGTGGCTGACATGGATTTTGCCGCGCCACCCGCCGTTGTAAAGGCGCTCCATCAACGGGTGGAGCATGGCGTATTCGGATATACGTTCCCTTCCGACTCTTACCGTGAAGCGATATGCGACTGGATGGAGAAACGCCACAGCTGGAGTATTCAGCAGGAGTGGATTCAATTCTGTCCGGGCGTCGTTCCGGCACTCAGCCTGATCGTGGATGCGTTCACCGAGCCGGGCGATCAAGTCGTCATCCAGACGCCGGTCTACCCGCCGTTCTATAGCGTCGTTCAGGACCATGGCCGTGAGCTGGTGCATAATCCGCTGCTTCGAAGTGAGGACGGCGATTACTCGATGGATTTCGAGGACTTGGAGGAGAGCTTTTCTACCGGCAAAGTCAAAATGCTTATTCTGTGCAGTCCGCACAACCCGGTGGGCCGGGTGTGGAGCAGAACAGAATTAGAGCGACTGGCTTCTCTCTGTCAGCAATACGATGTGCTTGTCGTATCCGATGAAATCCATGCGGATCTGGTGTTTGAAGCCGGCGCGCATACGCCATTCGCTGCTCTGTCCGAGGATGCCGCCGAGCGTTCCATCATCTGCACCGCGCCAAGCAAGACATTTAATATCGCCGGTCTGAACACGGCGAACATCATCATCTCGAACGCGCAGCTGCGCAGCAAGTTCCGCAAAATACTGAACCGTTACGCCATCGGCTCCATTACGCCGATGGGCGCCGCCGCCACCGAGGCCGCTTACCGTGAGGGCGGACCATGGCTGGATGAACTCCTGGTTTATATCCGCGGGAACATGGAGCTGGTTGCGAATTACGCACAAGAGCATCTTGCCGAGTTGAAGGTGGTTATACCGGAGGCTACTTACCTGCTGTGGATTGATTTCCGTGGAATGGGGATGTCCCACGAGGACTTAAATCGCTTCTTGGTTCAAGAGGCGAAGCTTGGATTAAACAGCGGGGCGGCCTTCGGCAAGGAAGGCGAAGGTTTCATGCGCATGAACCTGGCCTGCACGCGCGCCACCGTTCAGGAGGCGTTGTCTCGCCTGCATAAAGCTGTCGAGGAATGGCGGAAAGCCTAAGGAAATCAACTCCATTACAAAAGGAGCCGCGCTATATGCGCAGCTCCTTTTTATTGCTTGCAAACTACTCGGCTGATACATTTTGCCATCCGCATCAAATCTCTTATCGAGATACCACTTCCAGTCGTTCACCGCGGGCCGCCTCTAAAGTCACGTCCATCCGGCGATACATCCTGTTCCGTCCATCCGATCGAGCAGTCTTAACTCATGCTTCCGTTGTTGTCTGTACCAGAAGTCAGCCCCTCAATCGTTACGGCTCCATTCAGACTGTCGCCGGCCACCTGTCCCCGCTCCATCTGATAACCTGCGTCCAGCATCGAGCCGTCCAGCTGATGAAGCTGCTGGCTGACTTGGTCCATCTGCTGGAACAGCTGACGATGCTGATAAGCTTCGGCGTACTCGCTCTGCTGCGCAGTCTCATCCATTTGCTCGAACACCGTTTTGTTCTCGCCCAGCACCTGACGGTACTGCTCCGCTATAGCTGTTCGGATCTCTTGCACTGCGTTCATCATCCCATGCAAGACCATTCGGCAATTCACCAGCTCCTGCCGGACGGCGGAAGAAGTTTCAGGCGTAACCCCTGCCTGGGCGCTTTGAAGCTCGGCTTGGATCTGGCTTAGCTCACTTACGATCATCCCGACTTCGCTCATTCCCCCGCTTTGCGCTGCAGCGGTCAATTGGCCCGATAGCTGGTTGAGTCTCATCGACATATTTTGAATACTGCTCATTGCAATTCCCCCTTTTCCGGATAGCGCCCATTGATATTGAATAGGATGCCATCATCCATGGATTGCTATTCATGTTGATATCTGGACAGAGGGCCGCTCTGTTGGAATACGAGGCGGGATGCCGATATAATAGAGTAAGCCATCATATGAAAGTAGGTAGATTAAAGAGTCCGCATGATCAAACGCAAAAAAACGACGTTACTCCTAATTGCTGCCTTATTACTCGCCATATTTTATATGCAGCTGCAAACCTCCATACCGGGATTCATCAACGATCTCGATTTGGATTTTAACAGTAAAGAAACACCTGAAGTCACCCAGCTCCACCCTTATGTATTACAGCAAAAGAATGAGCTTGTCCGTCTCACGAAGAAAAAAGGAATCACGATTATCATAACGGACGGTTACCGCAGCCATGAAGAGCAGACCCGAATCTACAATCAGGGCCGCAGCACCGAGGGCGACATCGTGACAAATGCCAAGGCTGGAGAATCCCTTCACAACTATGGACTGGCGATTGATTTTGCGTTAAGACTAAAGGACGGGAGCGTTATCTGGGATATGGAATATGACGGGAACGGAAACGGTAAGGCCGATTGGATGGAAGTTGTGGAGATTGCCAAAGATTTAGGCTTCCAGTGGGGCGGCGATTGGGCCAACTTCCAGGATTATCCGCATTTACAGATCGATTTTGGACTAACGATCCGTGATTTGAAACGGGGAAAGCTCCCTCCCATGAACGCTTCCGAGATTTTAGAAGCAAAGTGAACGGATAAGCAGCGCATGTCCGCCAAACCTTACGCATCACCGTTTAGATTAATGCCGACCAGATATTCTGGTCGGCATTTTTGACGTTGTTCTCTACCAAAACTCTTGATGATTCGTGATATCCAACCAAATGCTTGACATTCGATTCACCATTTGGTTATATAGTCATATATATGAGTATATAACCTTAACAGGACATGAAAGCAAGGTGGTGATTCTTATTGAGCGGTACCGTACATCCGGATAATAAGCCCCTGTTCATCCAGATCAAGGAGAAGATCGAGGACCAGATCGTGAATGATCTACTGCTTGAAGGTGAACAGGTACCTTCCACGACGCAGCTCTCCCAATTTTACAAAATCAATCACATCACGGTATTAAAGGGCATCAACCTGCTGGTTGATTCCGGACTTATCTATAAAAAGCGAGGTGTCGGCATGTTTGTTGCAGAGGGGGCCAAGGAAATGCTGCTCCAGACCCGAAAGAGTGCATTTGCGGAACATTATGTGGTGCCTATGGTACAGGAAGCGGACAAACTCGGCTTATCCACGGATGAGCTTTTTCAAATCATAACCCAGTTAAAAGGAAGTGACGTCCATGAATCTTGATATTCAGTTTGACCGCCTATCGGTGGTATATGGTGACCTCGAAGCCGTCCGCAATGTTTCGCTGCATCTCCCGGCCGGCAAAATTTATGGTCTCTTAGGGCGGAACGGAGCAGGCAAAACCTCGCTTCTGTCTGTTCTTGCTTCATTTCGCGAACCCTCATCGGGATCGGTTATGGTCGGCGGTGAGCAGCCGTTCGAAAATGCAAAAGTCATGAAGGAGGTCTCCTTTATCTACGATATCGATTATAAAGACGAGACCGACAAGGTCATGGCAGCGATTGAATCGGTAGCCAGGCACCGGCCCCATTTCGATACCGGATATGCCCTTGAGCTTGCACGCAAATTCAATTTGCCATTAGATAAACAGCTGAAGCACCTTTCCAAAGGGATGCAATCCGCTTTTAACGTATGCATCGGGCTTGCCAGCCGCTCGCCGGTGACCATATTGGATGAGGTTTATCTCGGCATGGATGCGCCGTCACGCGAAATTTTTTACCGGGAGCTGCTGGAAGACCAGGAGCGCCACCCCCGTACATTCATTCTCTCCACCCATCTGGTTTCGGAGATGGATTATCTGTTCGAAGAAGTCATTATCATTCACAAAGGCCAGTTCGTGCTGCAAGACGATTATGAAAGCCTCACATCCCGAGGCGTTTCCATTACGGGGCCGGCCGCAAAGGTAGATGAATTCATCCAGGGTATGAAGGTGCTCAACGTGCAGCAGCTCGGTTCTACCAAAGCCGTCATGGTCTATGGAGAATTAAGCGAGGAAGCTCAGCTGGCCGCACACCGGGCGGGACTTGAGATCGGTCCGATCTCGCTCCAGGACTTGTTTATCCATCTGACGGGGGAGGAATATTCCGCATGAAAAAAACGTCATCTGCCGTAACCAGAGTATCGACGGACTTGTTTATTCATCAAGGCAGCTGGGCCTTGGGATTTCTATTTGTTGTGCTGCTGATCTATATTGGAGCCGACATCGGTACCAGCATGGGTGTCAATGTTCGCCCAGAAATCGCAGAGGAGGACTTCTTCTCTATCACTTACCGCTCAACCAAGGGATTTATGCTCGTCATCGGCATCATTTCGGCCTACGGCTTTCTGAGCTATTATGTAAGACACGGGATTACGCGCAGGGATTTCTTTCGAGGAGCCGCATTGGCGGCCGTCTATCTATCATTGGCCTTTCCCATCGTGGTGGGTCTTGTCCATTGGATCATCGGGATGGTTACCTCCCATGATGCCAGCAGCACCTTACTGCTGCAGAAGTTCGATAACAACTGGCTGCCGATACTTATCTCCTATGGCGTCCAAATCTTTATCTACTATCTGATGGGATGGATGATTGGATCCGGATTTTACCGGTTCGGCTGGATTGGCGGCTTGGGGTGGATCGCCTTAGCCCTCGTATTGATCGGCTTCATGGATGCATTGTGGCAATTCGAGCTGGCTTCCATATGGGAACAGTGGCTGCCGGTCACGAAAGACTTTTCCGTTACGCTGCCGGTCTCTCTTGCAGGCTCCGTGATCGTCATCCTGATTGCGCTTTTTCTGATTCGGCTGATCACCCGAAGAGTTACGATCAAAATGTAATATGTACGCCAAAATGGCTGATTCACGGGTAGCAGCATGTCTACTCCGGAATCAGCCATTTCACATTTACATCGCATTGAATTAAGCAGCGCTGCTCTTCTTTTTATTATAAATATCGAAGGCTACCGCCGCGAGAAGAACCAGACCCTTGATGCCTTGCTGCCAGTCGATGCCAAGACCCACCAGCGACATCCCGTTATTGAGCACGCCCATGACAAGACCGCCGATGATGGCGCCAAAGACCGTACCGATCCCGCCGGTGGCCGATGCGCCGCCGATGAAACTCGCCGCGATGGCATCCAGCTCAAAGTTCGTGCCGGCTCTTGGCGTCGCCGCGTTCAAGCGGGCGGCGAAGATCAACCCGGAGATCGCTGCCATTACGCCCATGTTAACGAATACCCAGAACGTGACCTTCTTGGTTTTCACGCCGGACAGCGCCGCCGCCTTCTCGTTCCCGCCGAGCGCATAAATATGACGACCCATCACGGTTTTGTTCATCACGAAGGAATAGATGATGATCAGCACCAACAGCAGAATCAGAATGTTCGGGAGGCCGGCATAACTGGCCAGCATGAACGTAAAGGCATTGATCACCGCTGCGATCAGGATAAGCTTCAAGAGGAACAAGCCGTTTGGCAGAACTTCGAAATTGTACTTTTTATGCGATTTTCGCTCGCGAAGCTCATTGATCAGGAAAATAACCGTAAAGACGATCCCCGCCAGAATGGCGATCAGATTGGTGCCGGTATTGCCGAAATCCGGAATAAAGCCGGAGCTCAGCTTCTGGAAGCCTCCCGGAAACGGCGCAATGGATTGGCCCTCCAGCACGATCATGGTTAGACCGCGGAACAAGAGCATGCCCGCCAGGGTTACGATAAAGGCCGGTATTTTCACATAAGCCACCCAGAATCCCTGCCAGGCTCCGATCAGACCGCCGACGATCAAGGATACGATGACGGCAATAACGGGATGCAGCTGCATATCGACCATCATGATCGCTGCAACCGCACCGACGAACGCGGCTACCGAACCGACCGACAAATCAATATGACCCGTAATAATGACAAGCACCATGCCGATGGCTAATACGAGGATGTAGCTGTTCTGAAGAATCAGGTTCGTAATGTTGATCGGCTCCAGCAGCAGTCCGCCCGTAATGATCTGGAAAAATATCATAATGACAACAAGGGCGATAATCATCCCGTATTGGCGGATGTTGTTTTTGAACATTTTTTTGAGTGTCTCCATCTTAAGCCCCTCCATTCTTGGTCATGTATCTCATCAAGGTTTCCTGCGAAGCCTGCTCTCTGCTAACTTCTCCGGTCAGCCGTCCTGCGCTCATGACATAAATCCGGTCGCAGATCCCTATAATCTCCGGCAGCTCCGAGGATATGACAAGCACGCCCTTGCCCTCATCCGCCAGCTGGTTAATGATCGCGTAAATCTCGTATTTGGCCCCGACGTCAATTCCCCGAGTCGGCTCATCCAGAATCAGAATGTCCGGCTCGGCATAAATCCATTTACTCAAGACAACCTTCTGCTGGTTCCCCCCGCTGAGGTTTCCCGTCTTCTGGAGAATGTTCGGTGTTTTGATTTTCAGCTTCTTCCGCATATCCTCCGCCACGAGGATTTCTTCCCGTTCATCAATGACCATGTTCTTTGCCAGCTTGGACAGTCCGGTCAGCGAGATGTTACGTTTGATATCGTCCATGAGGATCAGCCCGTATTCCTTGCGGTCCTCGGTCACGTAAGCAAAGCCGTTTTCAATCGCCTCGGTAATAGATTGATTCCGGATTTCCTTCCCGTCTTTGCGCAATGTTCCTGTAATATTCCTGCCGTATGCCTTACCGAAAACACTCATCGCAAGCTCGGTCCGGCCGGAACCCATCAGCCCGGCAATACCCACGATTTCCCCCCGGCGGATATTCATATTAACTTTATCAATTACTTTGCGGCTTGCTTGCTGCTCGTGATACACCGTCCAATCCTTAATCTCCAGGATGACTTCCCCGATCTTGGGTGTCCGCTCCGGATAACGGTTCGTCAAATCCCGGCCGACCATGCCGCGGATAATCCGGTCCTCGTTCACCTCGCCGCCTCTCATATCGAGCGTTTCGATCGTCTGACCATCGCGCAGAATCGTAATGGAATCCGATACCTTCGACACCTCGTTCAATTTATGGGAGATCAGGATGCAGGAGATTCCCTGCTTCTTGAATTCCAGCATCAGCTCCAGCAGGTTCTCGCTGTCGTCCTCGTTGAGCGCCGCCGTCGGTTCGTCCAGAATAAGCAGCTTCACCTTCTTCGATAAGGCCTTCGCGATTTCAACGAGCTGCTGCTTGCCGACGCCAATGCTGCCGACCTGCGTGTTCGGGTTTTCGCTGAGTCCCACCTTATCCAGCAGCTCTTTAGCACCGATCATCGTCTCGTTCCAGTTCATGATACCCTTCTCGGCACGCTCGTTCCCCAAGAAAACGTTCTCGGCAATCGACAGATACGGGATCAACGCAAGCTCCTGATGGATGATGACGATGCCCAGGTCTTCACTTTGCTTAATATTTTTAAATTGGCAGACGCTGCCTTTGAACAAAATATCTCCCTCATACGAGCCGTGTGGGTACACGCCGCTCAGCACTTTCATGAGCGTGGATTTGCCCGCTCCGTTCTCCCCGCACAGGGAGTGGATTTCGCCTTCGCGAACTTTCAGATTCACGTTATCCAGCGCCTTCACCCCGGGAAACGCTTTCGTGATATTCCGCATTTCAAGAATATACTCTGACATCTGGCCTCACCTTCCTATCGTTTCGTGTGCTATTAAGACTATTTCAATCCGATTTCTTCCTTGGAATAATAGCCCGTCTCCACAACCTCTTTCTCCACGTTGGAAGCATCAACGGAAACGGGAGGGAGCAGATAGGCTGGCACGACCTTGATGCCGTTATCGTACGATTCGGTATCGTTGACCTCGGCCTCTTCTCCCTTCAGCACGCTCTCCGCCATCTTGACCGCTTGTTCGGCGAGCTGGCGCGTGTCCTTGAACACCGTCTGCGTTTGCTCACCGGCCACGATCGATTTAATGGAAGCTAGCTCCGCATCCTGACCTGTGATGATCGGCAGCGGCTTGGCCGGCGTCCCGTAGCCTACGCCCTTAAGCGAAGAGATAATACCGATGCTGATCCCATCGTAGGGCGACAGCACCGCATCCAAATTTTCGCTCGAATAGTTGGCACTGATCAGGTTATCCATCCGCGACTGGGCCAAAGCCCCATCCCAGCGCAGGGTCGCAATCTGGGCCATCGTGGTCTGCTTGCTCCGAACCACAAGCTTGCCTGAATCCATGTAAGGCTTCAGCACGGACATCGCGCCGTCATAGAAGAAGTAAGCATTGTTATCGTCCGGCGATCCGCCGAACAGCTCGATATTGAACGGCCCCTTCCCTTCCTTCAGACCAAGCTTCTCTTCAATATAAGATGCTTGCTGAACGCCGACCTGGAAGTTGTCGAAGGTGGCATAATAACTTAAATGCTCGGTGTTTCGAATCAACCGGTCGTAAGCGATAACCTTAATTCCCTGATCATGAGCCTTCTTGATCACGTCTGTCAGCGTGTTGCCGTCGATGGAAGCAATGACGATGACGTCAACCCCCTTCGTAATCATGTTCTCGATTTGGGAAATCTGGTTTTCAATCACGTCCTCGGCGAATTGAAGATCGGTTTTATATCCTTTTTCCTGAAACAGCCGCTCCATATTCTTTCCGTCAGCCACCCAGCGTTCGGATGATTTCGTTGGCATCGCAAGGCCGACGTATCCCTTCTCAGCATCGCCGGTTTGGCTTTCGGCGAGGTTGCAGGCCGTCAGGGCCAAGAGCAGCACCGCGATCAGCAATCCTGGCAATCCTCTCTTCATCGGTAGTTCCCCTTTCCGAAAAATGGAATCGAGAGCGCTTACAACCGAAGGTTCGAAAAGCCTCTCTGTACTAAAAGGATACATCCCATCAGGTGGAGGGGTCTTTCCACGAAAACAACCTTTTTTATAATTTTCATACTTTTGTTGTTCGGAACTCGCGCGAGTGTGCATGGCTGCTTAATGCTCCGGCTCCGAACACACCATGCCACAAGCGATTGCCTGCATAAAAAAAGCCTCTGTTTAGTTGGTTATCCCAACAAAACAGAGGCTCTCGCCTTCACTTAAGCCATGATCCACACGGAAACCGTGTAATCTCCCCATATCATTAGAAAAGTCTGCGGGCACCAAACTCGCCAGCAGACGATAATTACGATCCATATACAGCCTGCCAGTATGGTATAGGTCCCGGATGCCAACCTCATGCCCCTCACTCCACGGCTTACTCTTCCTGAACCGTCGTCCCTTTGCGGTACCGGTTCGGCGATACCCCCATTACCTTTTTAAAAGCCGTGCTGAAATAATGCTGGCTGTCATACCCTACCCGCTCCGCAATGTCCAGGATGCTCAGCTCGGTGGAGTTGAGCAGCTGGATCGCTTTCTGAATCCTCGTCTGGGTCATGAGCGTGATAAAAGACGTGCCCAGTTCTTTCTTCAGCGTCCGGCTCAGATAGACGGGCGAAACCTGCAGGGCCTGAGCAAAAGATTCCAGCGTCAGCTCCCGAACGGCATACTGTTCCTGGATGAGCTGACGAGCCCGCCGTACCAGCGGAGAGAGCTGCGCCTCCTTGAACACCCCTTCCCGGCAAGCCTCATAGGCGGCTGCAACCGCACCGTCAGCTTTTTCCGAAACAGGTTCCAGATGTACGCTCACCGCCAGCTTTAAGTACTTCTGGATCAGCTGCTCGGCATCGGCCGCAATGTTCGAATCCGCGACTCCCCAGCAGCAGATCCCGATCCATCCGGTGTGATCCCGGAACAAAACGCAGGGCGCGGGATGAAACAGCTCGGCGATTATATTTTCCATCGCGAACAGATACAGCTGCCGGTCGCTTTCCTTCATCAAAGGCTGCGGAGCCGTCATTTCCGTCCATCGGGCGATGCCGATCCGGGATGGACGGCAGGGCGGCAGTCCCAGAAATTCCAGCTGCTCGAGCGCCTCCTCCTCATCCAGCAGGCCATGCATCCATTCGAGGCAGAACCGTTCCCGCAGCAGCGGAATATTCTTCTCGATCTGCTCGGACGCCTTCTTAAGGTAGTTCTCCTGCATTTGATGGTCGTTCAGCTCATCCCGAACGCTGCCCAGCACCTGGATCAGGTGATCCGCATTCACCGGCTTCAATATATAATCCTTAACCCCAAGCCGGATCGCTTCCTGCGCATAAGCAAATTCGTCATGGCCGGTAATAATGACGAACCGGCATTCGGGACGTTCCTCCTTCATCCGCTTCATGAGCCCGATGCCGTCCAGGAACGGCATATTCATATCGACCAGCATAATGTCAATCGGTTGGCTGAGCGCAAGCTCCAGCGCCTCTTCGCCATCCTCCGCTTCGGCAGCCACTTCCATGCCGAGTGCCTCCCAGTCGACCGCATCGCGAATGCCCTCGCGGATAATCGGCTCATCGTCGGCTATCAAGACTTGATACGCTTTCTTCATAACCTGTCTCTCCCATCATGATCGGAGAACGAAGGAACGGCATGCACCAGCGGGTGCGTAATCACTACCGTGGTTCCCTCGTTCTCTGTACTGTCAATCGTGGCACCGTACTCATCGCCGAACGTTAGCTTGATACGTGCCTGTACGTTCAGCATGCCGTAGCTTCGGTTTCCGCCCAGCCCTTCTCCCGGGGTCGCCTCCATGGCCGTTACCGGGTCGGCAAGCTGTTTGCGAAGCGCCTCCAGCCGTTCAGAAGACATGCCGGCCCCGTTATCCTGGACGCTAAGGAGAAGAACATCTCCGTTCACTAGAGCTTTGATGACAATTCGCCCAGGCCCTCTACGGGCCTTAATGCCGTGGTATATTGCGTTTTCCACGATCGGCTGCAGTAAAAGCTTCAGCACATGCAATTTCTCAGCCTCAGGCGAAAGCTCCATCTCAACCTGCAGCCTGTCGCGGTAACGCGTTTTCTGTATTTGCAGGTAACTGCTGATATGCGTCCATTCGTCGGACATGGGAATGATATCATCCCCTTTGCTGAGCCCGATCCGAAACAGCCGCGACAAGGATTCCACCAGATCCGATACATCGTCCGCCCCTTTCTTGCGGGCCATCCAATGGATCGTATCCAGCGTGTTGTACAGAAAATGCGGCTTAATGTGAGCCTGCAGGCTGCGCAGCTCCGCTTCGCGCTTCTGCTTTTCCCGCAGCTCGCTCAGCTTCATCAGCTTGCGAATCTGCAGAAGCATGCGGTTAAAGCTGCGGCCGAGCATACCCACCTCATCCTGCCGGTTTCCCCAGTAACGAGTTGTTAAATCCCCGGATTCGGCTTTTTGCATGAAGGACATGAGCTGCCAGATCGGTCTGGATATCGACTGTGAAAGCGTATAGGATGCCGCAACCCCAAACAAACACACCACAAACAAGAAACAAATCATATAAAAACGAATCTCCTTAACCTCATACACCGATTCGCTGGTTGGAAATACGCCGATCGTCCGCCAGCCGGTAAAGGAGGAGGTGCCGTATATCAATTGCAGACGCTCCCCGTTCACCTCGCGGATCAAGGCGCCGCTGTCCTCTTCCGGAAACCACGAGGGGGGAATGGACGGAATGATGGAATCCTCCGGAGCATAGATGCTGGAGCCGCCGGCCTCTGCCACCATCAAATATCCGCTTTTTCCAAGCGTGACATCCCGGACCGCTCTCGCGACTGCCCGCAGCTTCAAATCGATCAATACCGCACCGGTTACTTCCCTCGTATCCGGATCCACAATCGAGCGTACGACCGATACCAGCTCCTCGTTGCCGTAATGAACATGGGTGGTGACATTACGCTCTGCCGGGTGGCCAAGCACGGTAAAAATCCCTTCATTTAAAACAGCCTCGCGGTACCATTCTTCCTCCGTCAAACTTGCCGGACTGCGTGCGTACATTTCGTTACTGATATACTCTCCCTCGCGATTGACCAGAAGAATAGAGGCGATTTCCGGGTACAGCGTCGTGAAGCCTTGAAGGTACCGCTTAATCTCGTAATTCTCCGCATTGTCCTGCTTGACCGAGGACGTTCGTAGGCCGGAATTACCCGTATCTTCGGTTCCAACGGCTGGCTTGTCCCCTTGAATTTCCCCATTCAGAAATCGTTCCGTGCGCGGGTCAAATCCGATCAAATACGTAATGTTCTGGAGATTCTCCATATCATTGTCCAGGGTCTGATTGACCTTTCCGATCAATTGAATCGTGTTCGAGGTTACCTGCTGATCCACAATGCGGTTAACCGTCCAATTAACGAGGACGCCCAGCGCGATTGAGGGCAGGATGCCAACCATGAGGAACAAAATGACCAGCTTGTATCTCAGCGGCAAATCCCCGAACCGCAGCCACCGCGAGATGCCATCGCGCCAGGATTCCGCTCTGTTTCTATTTTGCATAATAATCATTCACATTCTCTCGGGTCACAATGGAAATCCCGGTGTCCACCCTTGTCGGGAGCGGAGACACGTCATTGCCGAGCGTCGGGGCCGGTACGGTAAGACCATGATGCAGATGAAATAAATACTGCAAGGACCAATAGCCCATATTCCACGTCCCTTGGGCGATCGTTGCCGCGATCGTTCCATCGGAAATCCGGTCCAGCGTCCCTTTATTCGTATCGAATCCGATGATGGTAATCCGGTTTGCTTTATCCGCGCCGATCACGGCATCCGCCACGCCCATTCCGCCGCTGGCCTCCGTTACGAAGATCCCTTTGAGATCCGGGTGCTTGTCCAGCATGTCGGCAGCAGCCTCTTTGGCAACGAGGGTATCCCCTTTGCCTTCCCTGATCTCCACCACGGACATGCCCGGATATCGCTGCTCTAAAGTGTCCCTGAAGCCTTCGGAACGGTCATCATGATTCTGCTGTCCGGGCTGGGTAACAATCCCGATCTCCCCTTCCCGGCCGAGAAGCTGCGCCATTTTGTCCGCAGCCGCAACGCCAGCGTTGTAATTGTTGGTTGCCAGGAAAGAATAGGCCTTACTGTCAGGCGCATCCGCATCGAACAGCACGACGGGGATGCCGGCTTCCACGGCTTTATTAATCGTCGACGTCAGCGCTTTGGAATCGATGGCCGACAGGGCGATACCGGCAGGCTTTTTGGCAATCACTTGTTCCAGAACAGTGATCTGTTCCTCCACGTCGTATTGTGTAGAGCCGCGATAATCGACAGTTACGCCCAGCGCATCCCCTCCATCCTCGAAGCCCTTCAGAATATTTTTCCAGTATTCCATGCCGGATTGAAAAGTCACCATGACATAATTCTCGCCCATGCTGCCGTGAAGGCCGCCCTCCTCCCAAGCGGAAGAACGCTTGTCCTCCAGCCTGTACATGAAGACATAGGTGAGAAAAGCCAGTAGAAGCGCACCGTACACCAGCATCATCTTCTTCATGAATAAGTCCCCCGATCCTTGATCCTTCGTTCGCCATCTTCAGTTGCAATCGGTTACATAACGTATAATGAATATACTGCAATTCTTTGAAAAAGATCAAACCCTTGCTAAACTTTGGCTATGGCCGGCAGCAAAAAACAGACCGTCCACAGTTAAACCTAACCATGTTGCAGCCTGTTTCTGATATGTTAATTATCTTATTTTTATACATCAAGCATAGCCTTATGTAGCCCACTTAGCCGGATAAACGCTGATACCGTGCATAAATAAACTCACCACATGACCCGCAAGATCCTCAGGAGTCCGCTTGCCTGTCAGAAGCTGCTGGGAGGTCAGTCTTTCAATGACACCGACCAAGCACTCCGCAACGATATGCATATCGGAATCACCGTCAAAGTACCCGTCCCGCTGCTCAGATTTCAAATTCAGCTCAATCATGGCTGCCATTTCAGACTTTACGATCACCGCGTCATCCCCAATAAAAAAACCGATTTGCGTCAGATCCGGGTCTTTGCCAAGAAATGCGAACAACCCCGTCAGCACGCTCTGCAAACGGCCGGTCACATGATCCTCATCGATTCCGCTTTCCAATCTGCTGCCCTCGAGCAGGATCTTGAGCTCAGCTCGAAATTTTCCCACCAGCTCCTTGAACACGGCTTCTTTGCTCTCAAAATACAAATAGAATGACGGCTGCGTCAATCCAGCCCGAGAAACGATGGTGCTGATCTTCGTCTGATGATATCCTGACCTTGCAAATTCATTAGCAGCGACAATCAGTAGTCTAGCCCGGCTTTCTTGTCCGTTCGCACCCTTCTTCCGCAAAGCTATCCAACCTCCGAATCTACTCATGATGTAGGTAAGTTACCGTCCATTATACTCTATATCGGAAAGTTGCTGCTACAGATAAAGTCCATTCTTAACATGCACGAGACTTTACATCGCCCCAAGAACGTTATAACGTAAAAGGATAACGATGTTTGTCGTTACAGCCAATAAGGAGATAAATAACATGCAGAAACATACCCCATCCAACTCGGTGGATATAACCGAGTCACATAACCCGCAAGACCCGTCTCCCACACGCGTGCTTATTGTCACGGCGGTCGATGCCGAAAAAGAAGCCGTGCAACGCGGGCTTAACCATGCTCCCGGCTTTGATGTCATCGCGGGTGGAGTCGGTCCAGCGGCAACAGCTGCGGCGACTGCCCGCCAGTTGGTTCAAGGCACCTATGATTGGGTTATCAGCGCAGGTATCGCCGGAGGATTTGCCGGTCAGGCTGAGGTTGGTTCCATCGTCATTGCGGACACCATCATTGCCGCTGATCTCGGTTCCGAAACCGAAGACGGCTTCAGCAGCGTCCGGGAGCTCGGCTTCGGAACGGATCGGGTACAGGCCCATCCGGATTCTGCCCGCAAACTCGCGGAGGCCCTAACAGATGCTGGCGTTCCCGTAACCCTCGGGCCTGTGCTGACGGTCTCCACCACGACGGGAACAACTGCAACGGCCGCATGCCTTCTTAATCGGGTACCGGACGCCGCAGCCGAGGCGATGGAGGGCTTCGGTGTGGCCACCGCTGCCGCTGCGGCCGGTGTGCCCGTGCTCGAAATCCGGTCCATTTCCAATCAGGTCGGTCCGCGGGACCGCAGTGCCTGGAAGATCAAGGAGGCGCTGCAGGCGCTTGAGTCCGCAAGTTCATTACTACTGGAGGTGTTACGATGAAAATCGCTTTTTCCCCTTGCCCCAACGACACGTTTGTATTTCATGCCTGGGTTCACGGACGGATTCCAGGCGCCCCCAAGCTGGATGTATCCTATGCGGATATCGATATCACCAATCACTGGGCGGCCGAAGATCGAGAACATGATATCTTAAAAATATCCTATGCCGCACTGCCTTGGGTGCTGGATGAATATGCCCTTCTGCCCTGCGGAGGAGCACTTGGCCGCGGATGCGGGCCGCTCGTTCTGACAGCGGACAAGCTGACGGATGGTAAAACTCCTGACAGCCCTGCGGATTTGTCCGGCCGGCGGGTAGCCGTTCCAAGCGAGCGCTCCACGGCTTATCTGTTGTTCAGTCTGTGGGCCGCACAGAACGTACCCGGAGGGCTTGGCGAAATCGTGGTGATGCCGTTCGATCAGATCATGCCGGCTGTCCGGGATGGAGCGATTGATGCCGGGCTTGTCATTCACGAAGCACGGTTCACCTATTCGTCCTATGGATTGAAGCTGATGACGGATCTGGGCAGCTGGTGGGAATCCGACACCAATCTGCCTATTCCTCTGGGAGCGATTGTGGCCCGCAGGTCGCTGGATCTGGCAAGCATCTCGAACTGGATCCGCTCCTCTGTCGAATATGCCTGGAAACATCCCCTGGACTCTCGGGCCTATGTCCTCCATCACGCTCAGGAAATGGATCCGGATGTCGCCGATGCTCACATCGACCTGTACGTCAATCCATTTACCGCAGAGCTTGGCGAAGATGGCTATGCCGCGATTTCAGCCCTGCTGAACCGCGCAGCCGATGAAGGGCTTGTGCCGAGGATCGATCCTGCGCTGCTGAAGCGTCCGTAATACGTCAGCCTAAACGGCTTCACTGATAGCTTGTATTTTCTATATTCATAAGAGGAGCAGCAAGAACCCGGCAACCGGGTCTCCTGGACGTTCCTCTTTTTCATTATCCCCATGAATGGTTCTTGTCGCACACTCCTGTTCAGTACTCATTCCTCGATATAAAATCATGCAATCGCCGATAAATTCCGATAATCTCATCCATGGGCATTCTCACCAGTCCGCTGGAAGAAGGAGCTACAAACTCACGCACGCCGTCAATGACGGAGTCCGGCTGAATTCCCCAATCCGCCTTGGCTTTGCCGCTGAATTCGGTATACACGCCCTTGCCGACAAAGCAGGCAACCTCCGGCCTGTACTCGGCCAGCTTCTCCCGCAGCGTCTCTCTACCGAGCCTGTACTCTTCGCGGGTTATGTCTTCGGCCCCCCTAGTGGGCCTGGCTACAATATTCGTAAATCCGTACCCCAGTTTAAGCAATTCCCCATCCTCAGCAGCTTCGTATAAGCGCGGGGTCAACCCGGATTTATGCAGAATCCTCCAAAAATTGTTGCGAGGGTTCGCATAATGATGGCCAACCTCCCCGGATCGCAAACTCGGATTAAAACCGATAAAAACAAGAGTCAATCCATAATCCAGATGATCGCTGACTTCGTGCATTCTGCTTCCTCCTCTCATCATCTAATCTTGGGTTCCCTTGAGCTTAATGAGAGCTCGATGCGGCAGCGCTGTTGTTGCGTTTGCGTATCTGGTGAATGCCCATCACGACGGCAACGAGCTCCCAGTCACCAAGAACCTCGCTCTCATTCTGCAGCTGATAGGCTCCGGCCTGAAGCCAGCCGCTAATGCGGGAAAAAGAGGCGATGATCCTCCCGGTATCATCCGTTATTTCATACTCATTGGAAAAAGCAGGCGAAGTGATCTCGTATACGCCACGCGATCCCGCATCGTACTCGAATTTTTTCGTAAAGAAGCTCATCCGCATGCGCAGCAGGCCCAGTTCTTCCCCATTGCCGCCAGTAATATTCCATTTGTTCGAGAAGAATCGAAACGATCCGCTGCATACCGGATCTCCCGAAGCGTTATATACGTCCAGCGAGGAGCCGAAAGCGCTCTTCAAATCCAGACTTCCTATGACACTGCCTCCCCTATCCATAATATCTGTTATACCCGAGCTAAAAAAGTTATCCTTAAAATATAAATGCATAGGACTTCTCCCCTTCCTCGATTCCTGCATACCTGTTATTCATACAACGATTTGCAGATTAAATTGTTTCAATTTTTTGCGGGAAATTCGGGAACCGATCCGTTATTCGATTGTCTAATATTCGAGGTGATGTTATTGGAGTACCTTAAATCTATGGTGGCCGTGAATGATGCGAGCGCCGTGCTGAGTGATTGGATGGAGTCCTTCGGCCAGGACGTATGGAACTATGCATTCTTCCTAACGAAACGCAAAGATGCGGCCGACGATATCAGTCAGGACGTGTTCTTGAGAGCATTTAAGCACTGGAATGAGTTTCAGGGCCGAAGCTCTGTCAAAACCTGGCTGTTAACCATCACCCGCAACCTTTCCCTGAACTATCTCAAGTCTTCCTATATGACAAGGGTTTCATTGACCGGCTGGATCACTTCCAAACAGACGGAACCCTCCGCTGAAAAAGAGTTTATGGACGCTGCTGCCGTCTCGCAGATATGGAAGTACGTGTTGGAGCTGCCGCCCAAATACCGGGAAGTGTTGATCCTTGAATCCCATTACCAGCTGCCGCGAAAAGAAATAGCGGAACTGCTCGGCATATCCGAAGGAACAATCAAATCCAGACTGCACCGGGCTCGAGCCCGAATGGAAATGATGTTGAAAGGAGAGGATGTCCAGTGAAGACCGAACAAGAACTTCAGCCCGTCTGGATTCAAGAACTGGCTTCTTCTCCATTTAACGAGCCGATGTTCACCGAAGAAATGAAATCCAGTGTATTAAACAACGCTGCTAACGGCTCTTTAAGGACGGGCAGAAAAAAACGGAGGTCTCCAACACGTCTGCGTATTATGGCCGCAAGTGTGTTCATGCTTCTTCTAATCGTGGCGGCATGGGGATGGCGTGAATCACCCGTGATTCAACAGCTGATCCCGATCAAGGGTTGGGGAAATACTGCCGATTGGGCTCCCCGCAGCGTATACACGGAGGATGGCGTAGATAAACTTCAGGCATTTCCGGGCGGGGATTATGCCGCGGGCTCTCCAGCCGGTGTCTGGTGGAATCTTCTAACCCCCATTCAAGACCTTGAAGGAAAAAGCATCCGCATATCCGCCGTACACCGGGATACGGGAAATACCCTTGAAGAGCTCGCTGAGACGAAGATTACCTCCGATATGGCATACAATGACTTTACGCAAGTATCTTCCCGCTTTGCCCTCCCGCTCTCCGGTTTATGGCGTTTCGACGTGATGGTGGATCAGGAGAAGTACGGCGATATCGTAGTCGATGTGCCGGACAGCAGCTGGGAGCCGAGCCCGAGTTTCGTTTCGGCTGCTTCTGAAGACCCGGTGGATCCTCCCACTGAAATGACGGGCATCGAAGGGCGTCTCGGCTTTATTGATCCGGGCTTTATCGCTGGCCAACCCAACAAATACATGTGGCACTTCTGGGGGCGGGACGAGGAATTAACGGGTGACTTGCACATTACGGCGGTAAAAAGAAACACGTCCGAGGTCATCGATGTATTTAAAGCTCGTATCAGTCCTTATCCTCATAACGGTGCCGATGCAGCGATACCAACCTCCATGTCGCTCCCTTCGCCAGGACTATGGCGTATTATGGTCTCCATTAACGGTCAGCTGTTCGACAGCGTCATTGTGGAAGTCGATAAGCCTCAGGACTAAGTTTTAACCACTTTAACCTATCAGAACTTCTATTCCGAGCCTAAAGTCCAGGCTGCCCCGGTCTGTAGGCATCTACAGACCGGGGCAGCCTCTTTCATGAGGAATATCGCCGTTTCCTATTCCTCTTATATCATCCTTGTATCATCTGCCAAACAGCATTATTTCGCGTTCAATGCTTCCTTCGGCACTTCGATCTTGCTGATTTCGTTATGCTTCGAGTAGGTGCTCTTCATTTTCATATCCAAGGATACCTTCTGACCTTCGGCTTCCATTGCCATCACCATGTCCAAATCGGTTGTTGCAGGCAGGTAAGATTCCTTCTGTACGCCATAAATGATATGGATGCTCTTGATATCCATTTGATCCATCATGGCTTCCATCTGCGGATCGTTGCCCGCTTGGCTCATCATGGACTTGGCAAGCTCCTTCAGATTGTCGCCGGAGACATCCGCCGTCAGGACGTATGTGTCTCCGTCCTCCGTAACTTTGAAGTCCTTAGAGAGGGTCTTGAACTGCTCTACCTGCTGCTCCGGACTCGCACTGCTCATATCCAGGCCGTCGCGGATCTCCTGCTCCGATTCCTTCGGAACCTGCATCCATTGACCATCCATGAGCATGTAAATACCGTCTTCCGTTATATACTGCTTCATCTCGACCTTGCCCTCCGGAGAATCCATCACGACGTTCTGCATCATCTCCACCGGCTCGAGCGTAAGTTCTGAATCAAGCGACATATTAACATCCTGTTCCTGCTTCTCTTCGCCTTCAACCACGATATGCTGTTTAACATCGGCTTTCATCGCAAAGCTCTTCAAATTCTGGGAAGCTTCAGCCGATTTCTGGAGAAGCTCGTCGGCAGTCGGAAGAGCATCCTCCTTCGGTTCTTCTTTAGCTGGCGTCTCTGTCGAAGGAGTCGTCCCTTGTTCTGTTGCTGGCGGCGTTGCGGCGTCGTCTGCTGCTTTGTTGTCCTTGCCGCATGCCGTCATGCTCATAACCAAAATTGCCCCTAGTAATGCTGCTGTCCACTTCTTCAATCGAATGTCCTCCTAAAATATGTATTCCGAGTTCCTTCCCCATTCTATACGATTTGTAACATCGATTGATCAAAATTTCCGAAAAAGGTACACTAGACCTATTCTTTGTCAGGGAGCGTGCTCGATTGGAAAACATTCTGATTACCGGATATCGAGCCCACGAGCTCGGTATTTACAACAACAAACACCAAGGCATACCTTATATACGTAAAGCGATTGCCAACCGCCTGGTTCCACTGCTTGAGGAAGGCCTCCAGTGGGTCATCACGCCAGGACAATATGGCGTGGACCTATGGGCCATCGAAGCGGCTATCGAACTAAAGTCCCAATACCCCAATCTGAAATGCTCCATTCTGACGGCCTACCAGAATCCCGAGGAGCAATGGAACGACGATAAAAAAGCTTATTTTCAGGAAGTGATGAAGGGAGTAGACTTCTATGCACCCGTCAGCAAGGGCCCTTATCAGGGGCCATGGCAGTTTACGGCCCGGGATGATCTGCTTCTCCGCAAAACCGATGGTATTCTGCTCGTGTATGACGAAGATAACGGCGAAGCCAGCCCCAAGTTCATCAAAGAGCGTGCCCTGAAGAAGCAGGCAGCCGACGGCTACCGCTTTATCTGCATCGGATCGGAGGAGATACAGGCTGTTGCAGACGAAGAGAACATGTCGCAGGATTTTTACTAGGCTCGATGTTCCCCGGTTACCACTTCGATCCGCCAGAGGAGCTGTTATGTTCCCAACTGGATCGCTCGAGGAATTCCGGCTGGCGATCCCCCCAGCTAGATCAAGGCTAACTAAAATGAACCTGTGGCAATATGACACTTGAGAAGCGGTGGAGCATGCGAATAAACAAATTCATAAGCGAAACGGGATATTGCTCGCGCAGAGAAACCAACCGATTGATTGCAGCCGGACGCATTACAATCAATGGCAAGGTGTGTGAAAAAGGAGCGGACGTTGAGCCGCACGATATCGTGTTGATAGACGGAAAGGAAATTCCTTATAACGATAGCGAAGCGGTTTACCTGGCTCTCAATAAACCCATCGGTATTGTCTGTACGGCAGCAGAACATGTGGCAGGAAACATTATCCAGTTTATTGACTATCCATCGCGCATTTTTGCCATCGGGAGGTTGGACAAAGCCTCTGAGGGTTTGATTTTACTCACGAACGACGGAGATATTGTGAACAAAATGATGCGTTCGGAGCATAACCATGAGAAAGAATATGTAGTGACCGTGGACAAACCCGTTACGGACGAATTTATGCAAGCGATGTCCCAAGGCGTTGAAATCCTGGACGTCATAACCCAACCATGCAAGGTTTACAGGCAAAGCGAAGATGTATTTCGTATTATTTTGACACAGGGCCTTAATCTGCAAATCCGCAGAATGTGTAAAGCCTTGGGGTACAGAGTCCTGAAGCTGGAGCGTGTTCGGATTATGAATATTACACTGGGTCAGCTGGAACGGGGGGAGTGGAGGCATTTGAAGGAAACGGAACTGCATCAGCTCCTGTTCATGTTGAACTAGGCGAAGGCGTCTAACCAACATAAAAAGCCATTTTTCAGCTTTGCTCACGGCGGCCAAGCGAAAGCACCGCTAAGGTTTACGTCAAACCTTGGTATCGTGTCAAATTTATGAAAAATGGCTCTGCATGCTCTAAAACTTGTTATCGCTATGCCAGCAAATAATCGTCAATGCTGGTATACGCATAACCATGAGCCGCCGCAACCGCTTCATAGGTTACCTTGCCGTCGATGACATTAATGCCCTTGGCAAGCGCTTTATCATGACGAGCGGCAGGGCGGAGCCCTTTACTTGCTATTTTCAACCCATAAGGTGCCGTTACATTGGTCAGTGCCATGGTGGAGGTTCTGGCTACGGCGCCCGGCATGTTGGCTACGGCATAATGAATAACACCATGCTTTTCGTAGGTCGGGTTATCATGCGTGGTGATCCGGTCGATCGTCTCGATCGAGCCTCCTTGGTCAATTGCCACATCCACGATGACCGATCCTGGGCTCATCTCTTTTACCATCTCTTCCGTTACGAGGCGAGGAGCCCTTGCACCGGGAATCAATACCGCACCCACGACAAGGTCGGCGGCCTTCACCGTTTCCGCAATATGATACGGATCAGACATAATCGTTTTGACCCGCCCTTGAAAAAGATCATCCAGTTGACGAAGTCGGCCGGGATTAATATCGAGGATGCTGACGTCCGCACCGAGACCCAGCGCGATTCTTGCCGCATTAGTGCCAACGATGCCGCCGCCGATAACGGCAACCTTACCCGGTGCGACCCCAGGTACGCCGCTTAGAAGGACACCCTTGCCGCCATGTGCTTTTTCCAGGAAGTGCGCCCCGATTTGGATGGACATTCTTCCTGCCACTTCACTCATCGGTGTCAGAAGCGGCAAGCTGCCATCCGTTAATTGTATCGTTTCATAAGCAACGGCACTCACCTTACGGTCGACTAGTGCTTTGGTTAGCTCCGGCTCGGGGGCCAAGTGCAGATACGTGTATAGGATCATATCCTCTTGAAAGTATTCATACTCCTCTTGCAGGGGTTCCTTCACCTTCACAACCATCTCGGCTTTCCACGCTTCGGCTGCCGAAGCAACCACCTTGGCTCCAGCCGCTCTGTATGCTTCATCCGTAAAACCGATCCCAAGGCCCGCCCCGGATTGAACAAGCACTTCGTGCCCGGCATTCTTGAAACTGACGACCGTACCCGGCGTCATGCCTACACGGCTTTCGTTATTTTTGATTTCTTTGGGAACCCCAATGATCATCCCCATGCCTCCTTAATGGTGAGCTTTGCCTATCTAATTGAATTGTAACCATTTTCACCCAAACTGTGTACCTGTCTAAGGTATGGGATTGTCCATCCGAATTTATATCTATGTATTCGTAGTATATGCAGGTGAAAGATGAACTGCATGCAAAAAAAACACTTCTGGCAGAGGGATTATAACGGATTTTTGTCCGTTATATCATCCTCGCCCAAGTGTTTGTATAATACGCATTCATGAAACCATAAGTATTTCTGATGTTTGAAACCTTCGTTAATGCGCAATCAGCTTAACGTTTTTTCGCGATCCTTCCCTTTGTCGGATTCACCTGCGTTTTTGTTCGCCTTCTCCCGGTCGAGCTGCATCTCCTCCACCGTCTTCACCTTGAGTCTCGCTGCTCCTTCATACGGACTGGTGGGTATCAGATTGTCAGATGTTAGCCGTGCCTTCGCTTCGGCGATCGAAGCCGCGTACTGAGGAAGCCATGCTTCACCGGCTACCAGCATTTCATCGACCAGCTGCCAAATTTCCTTCGGATTACATACCGCACCGACCAGCGGATCCATCATAAATGCCTGACGCAGCAGCTTATCATCTCCGTGAACCGCCGCTTCAACCGCTAGCCGTTGCACGGATATGCTTGCGTTGCACACCGCAGCCGGCCCTAACGGTAAATTCCCTACATGCGGCATGGAAATGCCGTTGCGGTCCACGTAGCCCGGCGCCTCAATGATTGCATCATCCGGCAAATTGGAGATAATGCCCTCATTCACCACATTAAAATGTCCCCGGTATACCCGGCCGGTTTCCAAGCCTTCAATAATGTAGGAGCCATGCTCCTCTCCCCGTTGCTCCAGTGTATACTCCATAGCCGGATCTTTCATCCAGTTCGGGAAATCGGTCTCGAACCAGTTGCGCC
This sequence comes from Paenibacillus sp. MDMC362, assembly GCF_003269305.1. Classification (NCBI taxonomy): domain Bacteria; kingdom Bacillati; phylum Bacillota; class Bacilli; order Caryophanales; family Paenibacillaceae; genus Paenibacillus; species Paenibacillus sp. MDMC362. The sequence goes on along the minus strand of NZ_QLYT01000003.1, from coordinate 17,548 downwards.
CCTCGGTACAGACTCGCAAATATCCGCCCGTCTCTCCGTTAATCCAGCTGCTGAGGTCAATCCACTCCGTAATTTCCTCCGGACGTTTACGGTACCAAGGAACATATTCGCTTAGATGGCCGTTGGACTCGGTGCTGTAATACCCAAAACGTCGCAGCATATCGATGCGAACCTTCTCAGTCCTGCTGTACTCCGGATGCCGTTCGAACGCTTCCAGCAATCCAGCCGTCAAATCCTTGCCTTGATGCGAGGCTTGAATATACCAAGTCTGATGGTTGATTCCGGCACAGACAATATCGACCTCCTGTTTCTTTAAACCGTACACCTCGGCGATTTGGTGATGCCCATGCTGCACGCCATGACATAAACCGATCGTCCGCACGCCGCCATACTGATTGCATGCCCATGTCAGCATACCCATCGGGTTCGAATAGTTCAACAGCAGTGCATCAGGCGCGCTCACCTCGCGAATATCCCGGCAAATGTTCAGCATCTCGGGGATTCCCCGCTGGCCGTACATAATCCCGCCTGCACAGAGCGTGTCGCCTACGCACTGATCGATGCCGTATTTCAGCGGAATGTCCACGTCCGTGCGAAACGCCTCCAATCCGCCCACACGAATGGTGCAGATGACATATTTGGCATCCTGCAGGGCTTGTCGTCGATCCGTGGTGGACTGAATCGCAATCGTCAGCCCGTTCTCGATAATGTCCCGCTGACACAATTCCGTGACCATATCCAGGTTATGCTGGCTGATGTCGGTGAAAGCGACCTCGATATCCCTAAACTCCGGTACAGTCAACAAGTCACGCAAAATTCCGCGGGTAAAGCCGATGCTTCCCGCTCCGATAAAAGCAACCTTAAACGACATTCTATCCACTCCCTAGCTGCAAATTAGATTGTAGTTATTGTAGCAATCAAGTGGTGGAAAGCGTTATCAAAATTATGACCTCTTGAACTCTTCCGAGTCAAAAATCCTCACTTCTATCTGCTCCGGCATCCTGTTCACCGTATTTCCAGGCATTGCGGTCCTTCCGCAGCCGATATTCCACCGGCGTGGTTTCCGTATACTTCTTGAACAACATATGAAAATACTGTCTGCTGCCAACACCCACATAATCCGATATTTCATGGATGGGGATATCCGTCTGCTCCAGCAGCATTTTGGCCTTTTCCATTCGAATCATGGTCAGATACTCGGTTATTGTTCTGCCCGTCCCTCTGCGGAATACTCGATGCAAGTAGCCGGGATGCAGATTCACCTCAGCGGCAACGTCTTTCACCTGAATATTACGGTCATAGTTCTGATGCAAGAAATCGACGCTTCGTTTAATGTAGAACTCGCTCTGCTGCACTTCACTGCGTTCCCTTTCATCATACAGCCGGGCGATGCATACAAGCAGCTGAATAAACAGCATATGCGTCATCATTCTGCCCTCAGTCCCTCTTTGATCAAGTTCAAGGACGAGGCTCCTTAACACCGGATATACCTCCTCTTGATCCACTAACACCAAGTAGGGAAACGGCCGATTCAGCAGAAAAGACACCTCTTGCTCCTCCCGGGCAATCTGCCTAAGAGAAAGTGCCCTTCCTTCAGTTTTTTCCATAAACCCGAATTCCACATTCAGCATTCGGCAGGAGGCCGTCTGCTCAACGATTAACCGATGCGGGACATCGGCATCCAGTACCATAAACTCCCCTTTTTTCAGCGTGAGGCTCTTTTCCATATCGCCTACCTTCACGTCAATCCGGCATACCCCAGAGATCATATACATGATTTCGGTTGAATCATGCTGATGGTAAGGCATTTCATAATTTATCCACTGCTTATAGTAATAGGCGTAAAAGCGCGGGACGTAATCCCCCTCTTCTAGCGTCTGCTGAAACAAGCTGCCATTCACGACACGTATTCCTCCCTTCGTCCGAGCAGTACAGCATTCCATTTATAACAAAAACGTCAACGTCCTTACAAAAAACAGACCGCGATTAGGAAGTCGTTTTTCTTGCGATAGCAGACCGTCGATTCCTTGCATGAAAAAAAGCCTGGCCCTTAGGCCAAGCTTATCATCAATATGCCAGTGGTGCTACGAGATTTTGAAGGCCGATACGGTATGGTTCAGCTCTTCGGCAAGCTCGGCAAGTGATTGCGCCGTTGCAGCCGATTCCTCGCTTGTAGCCGCCGTTTCCTCCGTCGACGAAGATATCGTTTCAATGGCGGTTGCCACCTCGGCAGCCTGGGCTGCCTGCTCCTCGCTGGCAGCTGCAATATCCATCACTTTGCCCGCCGATTCATTCACCATGCTTGTAATATAGGCAAAGGCTTCCCCGGCTTTTTCCGTGTGGATGACGCCTTGATTCACCGCTTCCACGCTATCGGCCGTATTCTTCTGCATGCCCTTGATGATATCGGCGATCTGCTTCGTGGCCCCTCCACTGCGTTCGGCTAGCTTACGCACTTCATCCGCCACCACGGCGAAGCCTCTTCCTTGATCGCCGGCACGAGCAGCCTCGATCGTGGCATTGAGGGCCAGCAGGTTGGTCTGCTTGGCGATATCGTCGATGACCTCGATGATCTCACCAATCCGCTGGGAGTCCGCTTCGAGTTTGGCAACCTGCTCCCGTACCCGGTTCATGCCTTCCACCGACTGCTGGACGATGCCGCTTCCTTCCGTTGCAATGCCGGAGGTCTGATTTACAAGCTCGGATGCTGCCGAGGCGTCGCTTGCAACCGAATTGATGGCATTCGACCATTCATGGAACAATTCACTGACGGTCTGCACGGATTCAGCCTGACTGCTGCTCCCAACGGCCAGTTCCTCGGCACCAGCTGACAGCTGCTGTGAAGCAGCGGCTACCGATGATGCGTTCATGTTCACTCTGCCGATCATCTCCCGCATGCTCTCCAGCAGCTGCGCGAATACTCGGGACAATGTGCCGATTTCGTCGGCTCTGCGAAGATAAGCCGCAGGAACCTCCTGCGTGAAGTCTCCCTTCGACATGAATTCGCCGATGGAAACGGAAACGCCCAGTGGCTTCACGATGGACCTCGTTAACAGGACAACGACAGCTGCCATAGCTACCAAGGTGGCTGCACCAGCAACGATAATGGAGATGATCAGGGCATCCGACTTCGCCGTAATCTCATCCATCGGAATAATGATAGCGGCAGACCATGGCGTTTCGGTCAATCCGGTCTTAATGGGCGTATACAGCTTGTACAGCTCGGCATCTTCCTCGGTATAAACATCCCCTTCCCGAATCGCATCCAGTATAAGAGGAACCGTCTTTCCAGGATATGCCTTCTTAAGCGTCTGCCCCATCAATCCGTCCTCCGGGGACGTTACGATCACGCCCGTATTCGAATAAATATGAGCATAACCTGTATCGAACAATCGGAATTGCTCCATTATGCTTTGCAAATGTGCCAGGGAAATATCGACGCCAACCACGCCGACGGTCTTTCCGTTATCGATAATCGGAACAACGAGCGATGTCATCATGACATCTTCGTTGCCTACTTTGAAGACGTACGGATCCATAATGATTTCCTTGCCGCTGTTCATCGCCAGGAGATAGAAGTCACCTTCCCCTTCGTGCTCGTAATCCTCGATGACGGAGCGTTCCAGGCCGGATTCCGTTCTTGCCCAGTAAGACATCATTCGCCCCGTATGGTCACTGCCCTGTTTGTTTCTGTATTCGTTATCCTGACCATCAAAGGCATCCGGCTCCCATAAGGTCCAGATCCCTTTCCAGGAGGGATTGTCTTCCAGATTTCTTCTTAATATTTCATTTACGGCTGCGCGATTCGTGGTATCGCTCTCCTTCATTCCAACAAAGCTCACAGCCAATGTACGTGCGGAGTTCATGACATCGTCAAGCTCTGCTTGTACCAGCGCACCAATCTTCTCACTTGTTGTCACCGCGAGCGTCTTGGCCGAATCCAGAGCCTCCTCCGTTGTGGTCATGCTGATATAAGTCATCATGACAGCTAGAAAAATCGTGATCGACCCCAAAATGATAAGCAGCATACGACTCTGGAGTTTCATTGCAAACAGAGATTTCAAAGACTTCAATCGTTTCATTATGTGTCACCCTCGCTTCTTCCGGCTGTTAAATTCATTCCATTCTTCTTCAAGCTGCGCCAAAACTTCCTCAAGCTCTTCCGGTGACAAGAGGTCATCGACACCATATTCAAATAGGTCCTTTGTCATGCCAAAAGTAACCACCCTTCCTACTAAAAGACTATATCCATCCAGTAACATAAGCATATACACTTACATAACTTTCGTAACCGAAATTCTCTTGCGTGAGCACGCAAGAATTTTGCGGGCTTCACTGCAATTGTTGTCGAATATCAGCGAATTCACCTGAAATCATATCGAGGGATGTATTGCTTCATGATCTGAATCGAAAAAAAGAGTAAGCCTATCAGCTTATCTGGACAAAATCCGAATCCGAGAGGATTCCCATTTGCTTTGCCTTCAGTGCAGCTTCTATACGCGACTTCACATTCAACTTTTGAAAGAGATTCGTTAAGCAGTACTCGAGTGAACGCTGGCTCATGATCACCGTCCCCGCAATCTCTTTGTTGCTCTTTCCGCGAGCGATTTCCTTGAGAATACTATATTCTTTATCGGTTATAGACTGGGCTGCCGGCGCGCCTGCTGTCCGTTCCGGACCATTTGCGGTAACGCGGCGGAGCTGCTTCACGAGTGTCAACGGCAGAACGACCTCTCCTCGAAGCGCACATCGAACCGCCGTTACCAACTGCTCTTTGCCCGACGTTTTCGAGACAAAACCTGCCAGTCCGGCCTCCATAATCAAATTAAAATGATTGCTGACTTCAAAGCCCGTATAAATCAGCATTACCGCGCCCGGAGCGATCCGGAGAATCTGCTTGGCCAAATCAATTCCGTTCATGCCCGGCATATGCATATCAATCAGCATCACGTCAAAATGCAGCGTTCTCACCAGCTCCAGTGCCCGCTCCGGCGTATTGGCAATCTTCACGAACATATCCTTTTCCTGCTCAAGCAGCACTTTGGTTCCCTCCATCACCGAGGGATGGTCATCCACCAATAAAATTTCGATCATCGTCACTCATGACTCCTTCAGTCTGGTATCTTGCTTGCTTCACTGACGGCGAATTTACCTCGCCGTAATGGATATATAGACAGCCAACCCGCCGCTATCCGACGAGTCGAACTGGATTTTGCCGTTCATGCTTCTGACTCGCTCTTTCATGCCGCCGATCCCCATGCTGTTGAATTGGTCCGATTGCTGGCTGGGGTCCATCCCAATCCCGTTGTCTTCATAACTCAGGTTGACTTCGTTCGACTGGGTAGACAAACGGAGCCTTACCTCCGTCGCGTTGGAATGCTTCGTTGCATTGGCCAGCAGCTCCTGGACAATCCTGTACAATCCGATCAAATGGTCGTCACTGATATCATCATCGAAGTTTGAGCAGTCGAATTGTATGGAATAATTGGTGCGGAGCTGGGTAAATTCAAACAATGCCTCAAGAGAACGTTCCAGCCCCTCCTCCTTCAGGAGCGGGGGACGAAGCTCGTTGCACGTAATTCGAATCTGATAAATGACATCCAGAAGCCCCTGCTCAATCTCCTCCAGCTGCGGACGCAGATCCTCCGGCAGATCATGATCCGAAGTAATCTGATTCAATTTCCTGTACCATATAATCTGTTCCTGAAGCGCGGCATCGTGAAGGTCCTGGGACAATCGCTTCCGCTCATTTTCGGATAAATGAAGCATGAGTCGCAGCAGCCATAGGGGCATGATCTGCTGGGATGAACCCAGCTTCTCCAGTTCCCTCGTCAAATCCTCAATGACGCGGAAGTTATCGTACAGAACACTTGCATAACGCGTAATGGTCTCCAGCCATATTTTTTGGGCCTGAATCAGGAGCAAGGGAACCTCGCCGCCAATACAGACAATGCTGCTATCCCCGTTCATTTCTCCAATCTTGACAAAATATCCGTCACACATCTCAAACAGTTTACAGAACGGAATATGCCCAGGACCGCATGTATGGATCGCACGAATCACTCCTTGTGGCGGTTCTTTATGGCCCCCTTGGATTTTGATCTGCAGACTGTGGTGGTTTATCTGGATGAGACTCACCCGATCCGTCCCCAGCACCTTCTTGATTTCCTGTACGATCCGGGCATTCAATTCACTGATCTTCACCATCCCGAAAAGATCGGAGGAGAATTGATCTAGGCTCATCTGCAGCCTGAAATACCGGTCCTCGCTCTCCCGGACAAGCCGTTCTGCCGCAATCCGCTCCCGTTCGGCCTGCTTCTGCTGCGTAACATCCCGAATAATGGTAAGCGCCGTATGATGTCCTATATATGGGATAGGTGTTGTTATGGCCTCAATATCAATAATCGTCCCATCCAGCCGGATTAGTTTGTTGCCGGCGAGCTCCGAGGTATTTCCGTTTGCGTACACATGTTCAACCTCAGACGTCACGAACTCGAGCTGGTCGGAAGGAATCACGTCCTGGAAGGAGGTGCCGTCCAATTGCGCGATGTCCGTAATTCCCAATAAGGATAAGCCCGCAGGATTCGCATAAATATAAGAAAAATCGGAATGAAGGAACATCGCAACCGGAGCGATATCCAGGATATGGCGGTTGATCCGGTCACTCTCCATAAGGGCCCGTTCCGCTGATTTACGGGCGGTTATGTCCTCGAAAAACACTTCAATCGTGTCCGACTCCGGATCATAAAGAGCCGTCGCCACGACATCGACCCGTTCTCCGTCAACCCGCCTTATGGATAGCTCTTCGGCAACAACTTCCCCAGTCCGAATCAGCTGCGTGAACCGTTTGCGGGCCCACTCCTCATAGGGATCAAGCGCCCAGTCCCAAGGATCGGTACCCAGGATGTTCTCAGGACCCGCCGCCCCAAGGATCCGAAGTCCGGCGGGATTCACATACATGAGCTTGCGGTCCTTGCAGACCGCAATGGCAATTGGAGATAACTCCACCAGCCTGCGATACCGATTCATGCTTTCTTTGAGCGCCTGTTCCATCTTCTTGCATTCCGTAATATCATACAGCGCCTCTTCCATGCGGAAGCGAGTGGTAATGTCAATGACAATGCCATCGGTCCGGACGATTTGACCGGTTTCATTCATCGTCGGAATCATTTTCACCTGAACCCAGCGTACATCGCCCTCCGGGTGGATGATGCGGTATTCGGTATGAACGGTGTCGCCTTGTCGAAGTTTGTCAACCAAGGATCGGAACAGCGTCATATCCTCCGGATGGATCAGCGTTTCCCAGGAAAGGCCGACTGCGAAATCACGATGTGAATAACCTGTGATTTTATGAAAAGCCAAAGAAGTATTTTGGATACTCCTTGTGGCGAAATCGTATGACCAAATGCCAACATCAAGCGTAAGCAGCATATCATCAAGCAAGCGGAATCTGCCTTCGGCCATGTCCAAGGCCTGGTGGCTTAACTTCCGCTGATATGCGACTTTGAACAAAAAAATCCAGAATGTCATGGTGAGGGCGACTAATACCAAGATGGTTTCCCCCAAGAAGTAGTTACACATGATGTTTGATGGTCTCCTTATGAAGCATACACGCAGTCATGTCAGATGCCTTGCGGTATACCGAATGCGAGCTGCGGATGAATCAAATGGCAGCCATATCATTTATCGGCATATCCTTCACAAATGCGAAGATCAAGAATAGAGAAATTTTATGCAGCGATTCGAAGTGTCATATCCCGCGAAAATAATCGGAAACAAAATAAAGCCCGAAGCGGTTACGCTTCGAGCTTTTCTCTTGAGATTTTCATCGTTCACACCGCTCATGCCAAATCCCACTCGGCATGGATCTTGGGCACATCGGAAATCAACTGCTGGGTATAAGGATGCTGCGGATTCAAGATAACTTCTTCCGCCGGTCCACGCTCCACGACTTTCCCTTGTTCCATAATATACAGCGTATCGCTTACATAGTAGGCAAGCCCTACGTCATGGGTAATGAAAATAATCGTCATGTTGTTCTCGTCGCGCAGCTTTAAGAGCATATCCAGTATCGTAGACCTTGAGCATGCGTCGACCATGGAGGTCGGTTCATCCGCAATCAGCAGCTTCGGATGAAGCATGAAAATCCGGGCGATCATCAGGCGCTGCATTTGTCCGCCGGACAGTTCGAACGGGTATTTATTGTGCAGCTCCTCGAATTTCAGATTGACGAAGGAGCACGCTTCCTTCATTTTGCGGAATTGCTCCTGCTTCGTCAGTTTATCCCCCTGCAGCTTGATGCAATCGAGCAGCAGCTTCTCGACTTTGTAGAAGAGATTGAACGAAGAGAACGGGTCCTGGAAGATCGCTTGAATGTTTTTCCAATAGCGCTTGCGGTCTCTATGCCGCTTCAGCTGCCTTGGCTTGCCCATATACTCTATCTTACCGCTGCTCTCCTTCAGCAGGCCCATGATCATTTTCGCCAGTGTCGTTTTGCCGCTTCCGCTCTCACCGACAATCGATATAATCTCGCCTTCATGAAAGGTAAAACTGACATCCTCCACGGCGGTTGTCTTCTGCTTCCCGTAACCGAATACCTTGGTGAGATGCTCTCCCCGAATCAGGACATCATTCCTCTTCATTTGCATACCACTCCTTAAGCACACCCGGTTCCACGATGCAGCGATACATTCGATCTTCCACGGTCCGGCTCGTTATCTTTCCCTTCCGGCAGGCGTCTTGCACGTAGGAACAACGATCTGCAAACCGGCAGCCCTCCGGCACGTTCTTCAGATTAGGCGGTGTCCCCGGGATAGCGGCCAGCTTGTGGCCTTTCATGCCTTCCTCCGGCACAATGATGGATCCCATCAGCTTTTTCGTATAAGGATGGATCGGGTCAAAAATCATTTGCTCTGCGGTTCCGCGCTCCACGATCTCCCCTGCATACATGACGATGATGTCATCCGTTACGTGATAAAGCAGCGGCAGTTCGTGCGTGATGAATACCAGGGACTGAATATAACCCCGATCCAGCAGACTTTTCAGCAGCTTGATCACCGCTTTCTGCGAGGTTACGTCCAGCGCGGAGGTCGGTTCGTCCGCAATCAGCACTTTGGGATTCAGAATGGTGGAGATTGCGATCACCGTCCGCTGCTTCATGCCGCCTGACAGCTCGTTCGGATAGGAGTTCAGCACCTTGGTTGACAAATTCAAGGTTTCGAACCGTTCCGCCGCCATATCCCACACCTGCTTCTTGTTCAGCTCAGGGCGATGCTCCTTCATAATGTCCTCGACGAAATGAATGATTTTGAGCGTAGGATTCAAGGCATTCATAGCTGCTTGCGGGATATACGATATCTCTCTTCCCGACACCTGGGAACGGAGCTGCTCCTTGCCAAGCTTCATAATATCCGTGCCGCTTACGACAATGGAGCCGCTGCCATAATGCAGCGGCAGAAAATAGAAACCCATCAGGCTAAGCGCAAGGGTCGATTTGCCGCAGCCGGATTCACCGGCAATGCCAAGCGTCTTCCCCTTTTCGAGCGAGAAGCTCACGCCGTCAACGGCATAGACATGCTCCTTCAACCGGGTACGGTAATAGGTCTTCAATTCGTTCACTTCCAGTATATTTGTACTCACAACATCCATCAGCTCCTAATCTTCGGATTGAATATCTCATCCATGCCGGTGTTCATCATGTACAAGGAGAAGGTGATGATGGCAATGGAGATCGCCGCCGGGATAAAGGCCCACCACGCGCCGGCAACCGGTGCTTCAAATACGAGCGCCCAGTTCATGATGATGCCAAGGGAAATCGTGTTGTACGGTCCGAGCCCCAGCATCGAGATGGAAGCCTCGGACAGAATACCTGATGCCGTCTGCAGCACAAACGCCATGACAACATAGGAAGCGATATACGGCAATATCTCCGAGATAATGATGCGCGGCGTGCTGTACCCGGATATTTTCGCGATATTTACGTGATCCCGGTTTCGCAGCGAGGATGTCTGAGCACGTACGGCCCTGGCCGTCCAGGGCCAGCTGGTAATGCCAATGATAACCGCCGTAACAAACGAGCTGCGCGAATCGATGCTGACCGAGATCAGAATGAGGATGACAAAGGAAGGTATCACGATGAAAATGTTGGTGATGGCGGTCAGCAGATTATCAATCATGCCTCCGATATAACCTGAGGTTAGACCGATCACAAGGCCAATCACAGTAGCAAATACGCCGGCAATCAGCCCAACCTGCAAGGAGGTCCGAATGCCATAGATCAATTCAAGGAATAAATCCCTGCCGAAGTTATCCGACCCCAGCAGCAGCTTCGAATCCGGCGGCTGGTACGCCAGGGCGATCATCTCCAGCGGATCGTTGCGGTTAAAGAACGGGTAGATCAGCACCATCCCGATCATAGCCAGCAGCATGCAGGCTCCGAACATAAACTTCGGCGATTTGATCAATATGCGAAAGGAACTGTTCATATTATTGATCCTCCATCTGAGCAGCCTTGATTCGTGGATCGATCCAGCCGTAGATTAGGTCAATCGTAAAGTTAGCCAGCAGCACAGCCAGGGCGATCAAGAGGGTGCAGCCCGAAATTAACGGATAATCCAGCTGACGGATCGCCGTGAACATCCAGGTTCCGATTCCCGGATAACTGAATACGATTTCACAGATCAGCGAACCGCCCACCATCGTGCCGATGGATAACGCCAATCCCGTGATCTGGGGCAGCATCGCATTTCGGAATACATACCTGGCGATCTTCGAGTCCCGTATCCCGAGAAGTTTGCTGTACAGTACATAATCCGAATTCAGCTCATAAATGGACATCTCCCGCATGCCAATGGCTTGGCCGCCAATCGTAACCAGCACGATCGATAGAAATGGAAGCGTGTGATGCCGTAGTACGGAAGCGAAGAATTCAAAGCTAAGTGACGGCACCATCTGGTAATCGTAGCCCCCGTGCAGCGGAAACCAGTTTAGGGACAGGGCGAATACATACAGCATAATAATGGCTAGGGTAAAGAAAGGAATGGAATTCACAAACAAGGCCACAGGGAATATCACTTTATCGAATACGCCTTTGCGGTAAGCCGCAACGGCGCCCAGCACGTTCCCGATCAGCCAGCCAACCAGAATGGCCGGAAGCTGAAGCCCGATCGTCCAAGGAACCGCCGAGGCCAGAATCTCCGTTACCGGTTTCGGATAAAGGCCGAATGAAGTGCCCAGGTTGCCTGTCGCCAAATTTTTCAGATAGATGAAGAACTGCTCCCATAAAGGCTTGTCGATTCCAAACTCGACGAGAAACGTCTCATAGACCCGTTTGATCGTATCGCTGTCGGTCATCCCCTGCGTCATCTCAGACACAATCATGCTCACCGGATTCCCTTCAATCATCCGGGGCAGAAGGAAATTCAGCGTGACTGCAATCACCAGCGTCAGAAAGTACCAGAAGAACTTCTTGACGATATATTTTCCGTAAACGCTCAATCAGCTCACCCCCATGGATCACACCCTGAAATTGGTGGAAAAGAGACCTATATCAGGGGTGCAAATCCGCCAATATAGGTCTTAGTTCATTGAGTTATATCCATCAGTTATGAATTTGATACAGCGACTTGATACCGGCTCCATCCATCGAAATTTGAGGCGGTATGTTGCTGCCGTCCCCTTCGGTCGGGAACCCCTTCCATACGGATTCATTGACCGTATCGAATACCCAAGGACGATACATGAGCGGAATCGATGGGATATCCTTTAACCAGATTTGGGTCAATTCAGTGTAGAGCGCTTTCAATTCTGCTTCGTCCGTAATGGTTGGAATCTTCTCGATGATGGCATCGGCTTGATCGTTCTTATACCGGCCCCAGTTGTAGAATGCCATCTCGCCCATTGGCGCAACGCCCTTGGAGTACATGATGGTCATAGCGCGGTTCCACGGCTGGCTTGGGCTGACCCCGCCAGCAGGCGTATTCATGATAATATCGAACTTGCCCGTCTGTAGATCATTGGTCCATACCGGCGCTTCCGGGAATTTGGTTCGAATCTCGATACCGATTGCCTTCGCATTCTGGGCAACAATCTCAAGCGCCGCATTCCAATCCGACCAGCCGTATGGACATTCGATTTCAAACGGGCCGAGGCGGGTTCCGTTCAAGACGCGGATGCCGTCTTTCCCCTTGGCGGCACCGATGGAATCGAGCAGCGCATTGGCAGCATCCACATCTGTCGTCCATTGGAGCGGTTTGATAGCCGCCTGATCCACATATTTCGCTTCGGCCTCCGTATTCAGGGTCAACGACGGCTCCATTGGTGCCGAGTAGCCGCTGATGGCCAGCTCCGAAATTTTGCCGTAATCAATCGCCATAGCGATCGCTTTTCTGACATCCGCATTGTTGAGTCCTTCCTTCGTCATGTTGAAGAAGATCGATGGCATGGAGCCAGGCACATAATAGGGAGCGTCTTTGATATAGGTTTTAACCGGAGCCCCGCCCTCCCACATTTTCCATACCTGTGGAATAAACTGCTGCGATACGTCTACCTGACCGCTCTTGAATGCCAGGTCGCCCGCTGCATTGTCTTTATAGATGACATGGGTGATATATTTGGGAGCTGGCAGCTTGCCAAAGAGTGCCTGCCCCCAGTAGTTATCGTCCCGTACGATCGTGATCTTCTGATCATTATAAAAATACATTTTGTAAGGTCCCGTTCCGATCGGGTCCTCGTTGACTTCTTTACGAATGGTGGCAAGGTCGTTATTGGCTTTCTTCTCAACCTCTTCCCATACATGTTTAGGCAGCATCGGCATGATCTCGATGCTGTCGAGCACCGTCAATTTGTTCGGGTTGTCTTTATTCAGCTTGATGTTCACCGTATGCGGCCCGTCTGCCGTTACGTCCTCGATGTAGGTCCAGAAGCTGCTCCAGTTTATGTCATATTTTTTGCCGAGCTGGTAAGTATAGACGACATCATCGGAGGTGAACGGCTTGCCGTCGCTCCATTTGGCATCCTTGTTCAATTCGATCTTCAGGGTCAGATCGTCGGTCCATTCATATTTGGTACCCAGCAGCGGCTCCAGCTCGCCTGTCAGCTGATTGACCATGAACAAGGTTTCATAGACGAGTTCCCTGGAGTTTCCGTAGTTAATCGGAAACGCCGGGTTTCCGCTGAGCAGGTTAAAATTCGTAGGCGCCCCCCATTGCAAACCATTCACGTATAGCGTTTCGTTTCTCGGCGTCGCTTTCGCATCGCCCTGCGGTGCCGGCTCATCATTGCCTCCGGGTGTGTTTACCTCTTCCTTGGGCGGCGGCGGATCTGATGCGGTCGGCGGCGTTACACTCTGGCATCCGGCAGCAAAAAAAGACGCGGCCAACAAAAGAATGAACATGGGTCTCAGAACGGTCTTCAGCTTCACTTGTGAACCCTCCATTCATGGAAATGTGTTCTCACTTAAGTGCTGAGTTTCCGGGACAAACATATGTTATATGCAAGCGCTTTCTCGATGGATTTATATGCTCCTTCACTCCATCTGAGTACGAATAAATTTTGTTATTTTTATTCAAGCCTCAAGGATTTTTCCATTTGACGTCGAACTTGAATGGACAAGGTAATCTAGCGGACGATTCGATACTCTTCAAAGGGGTGGGCCTACTGCCTGTGATTAAAGATGTTTTGCTGCAGTTGTTGTTTGCATTGATGCCTTTTGTCGCATACAACATCTATTACAGAAAACTGACAGTCAACTATTCCCGTAATTTCATCATTGTCATTTGTTCGCTGTGCATGCTGCTGTCCATGACCTTTGCTTCGTCCGTTCAAAGCGGGCTGATCTTTGACGTGCGGTATGTCATTATGTTCTTCGGCATGCTGTTCGGAGGGTTCCTAACTGGGGCAATCCTGCTCGTGGAATTTCTAATTTACAGGTTGTACATTGGCGGATCCGGCATGACCGACGCAATTATTATCTTGATCTTTACGTTCCCGCTGTCCGTTCTGCTGTCATTCCTGTACCATCGAACCAAACACAAATTTTGGATCGTTTTTATAGCCGGCATCAGCTTCTCTATTCTCCCGCTCCTGCTACTCTACATAACCAAACCTGACTACATCATGAATAACTTCGCATTCAATATACTAGCTATGCCGGTTCATAACTCGCTCGGAATATGGCTTCTCGTGACCCTGTTTAACAAATCCGTATCCGACAAAGAGCTTTATCTGCGGTATATCCAGAATGAGAAAGCCGAAGCCGTCAATCATGTCGCCGCTTCCCTTGCCCATGAGGTCCGCAATCCGCTGACCACCGTGCTTGGGTTTCTGCAATTGATTAAGAGCGGTACGTTCCCTCAGGAAAAAACCGAACGTTTTCTGGAAATCAGCATGGAGGAAATTCGCCGGACCGAGCAAATCTTGTCCGAATATCTCTCGATCAGCAAACCGTACTTGCCGTTTCAGCAAAGAATCGAGCTGTCGGCCCAGATCAAATCTGTCGTCGAGCTCATGCTTTCATATGCTAATATGAGCAACGTGACCCTCAGCGCTGATTACCCTCAGCTCCCCATTTACATTTTAGGCAGTCCGGCGGAGCTCAAGCAGTTGTTGGTCAACTTTATTAAGAATGCGATTGAGGCCAGCAAAGACGTCGACAGAGGCACGGTCCACATCACCATCTATGAAGAAGCAGAACAGGTGTCCATCGAAATCAAGGACAACGGGATCGGCATGACGCCCGAGCAATTGAGCCGTCTCGGTTCAATCTACTATTCCACTAAAATGAGCGGCACCGGACTTGGGCTCACCTTCTCCTATCAAGCCATTCGCGCCATGAATGGAAGTGTCTCGGTTCGGAGCTCGCCACGATCAGGAACGGTGTTTCTCATCACGCTCCCGCACGCCAATATAAATCCATAGATAAGTGAATTCCGCACGCAATCCGTTAACGATAAAGAGAGACGCCCCTGTAGTGACCAGAGCGTCTCTCTTTTATGAATCCAGTAATAGTATTTCTTTTGCTGCAAAACCTCTGAGTTTTTGCTTAAGTTGTATCAGCCTTATTGGTATTTAGGGAGCCAGTCTCCATGCGCCTCAATCAGGTCGTCGCATAGGCTCTTGATGTCATCGATGGACAGCTCGGCAGCCGTATGCGGGTCGAGCATCGCCGCATGATAGATATGCTCCTTCTTGCCGGTTGCCGCCGCTTCCAGCGTCAGCAGCTGGGTATTGATATTGGTGCGGTTCAGCGCGGCACATTGCGGAGGCAGATCGCCGACATAGGTCGGGGTTACGCCGCTGGCATCGACCAGACACGGAACCTCAACGCAAGCTTCCTTCGGAAGGTTCGTGATCAGCCCTGTATTCATCACATTGCCGCCGATTTTGAACGGAACATTGGTCTCGATCGCTTCCAAAATGTAGGAAGCATATTCATGGGAGCGGTTGTGCTTCAGATCCTGGTTGTTGACCAGATCCTCGCGCATCGCCTTCCATCCCTCGATTTGGTTCACACAGCGACGTGGATATTCATCCAGCGGGATATTAAAGCGCTCAATAAGCTCCGGATAGTTGCGCTTGATGAAATATGGATGGTACTCGGCGTTATGCTCGGACGACTCCGTAATGTAGTAACCGAAGTTCAGCATCATCTCGAGACGAACCATATCATGATGCTTCTCCTTCTGCTTCTCGGCCGCGCGCTTCTTAATTTCCGGATACAGGTCCACGCCATCCTTCGTTACCTCAAGAAGCCATGCCATATGGTTAATGCCGGCGATTTTGGCCTGCACGCCTTCCTTGTCCATCCCCAGATTATCGAACAGATGCGGAATGCAGGCCTGTACGCTGTGGCACAGACCTACCGTTTGCACGCCGCCCAGCGTGTTCATGGCATTGGTCAGCACCGCCATCGGGTTCGTATAGTTCAAGAACAGCGCCTGTGGACAAACTTCCCGCATATCGGCCGCAAAATCCAGCATGACCGGAATGGTGCGGAGATTACGGAAAATCCCGCCGATTCCCACAGTATCCGCAATCGTCTGTCTGAGTCCATACTTCTTCGGAATTTCAAAATCCGTGATCGTACACGGATCGTATCCTCCGACCTGGATGGCATTGATGACATATTTTGCTCCGCGAAGGGCTTCCTTGCGGTCACTGTATGATTTGACGACACAGGTGCTGCCGCTGGTTTTCTTTATGTTATTCAGCATGTTCTCCGAATCTTTCAAACGGATCGGGTCAATATCATACAAAGCAAGTTCAAATCCCTGCAAGGCCGGGGTCTGCATGCAATCCCCCAGGACATTCTTGGCAAATACGGTACTTCCTGCTCCGATAAATGTAATCTTAGACATCAATTAATTCCCTCCCTAAACTCCATGAATTAATACGTTTTCACAAGACTAACTATATGATAATCGGTCTTTTTTGAATATGGAGCAAAACAAGTGCGATATGGACATTTGTTGTTTCATTAGGTAAGCTAACCCTAACTCAACATCCGCAATATCGATTGATCTCACACACGTTTAAGGGGGATAGCGCATGTCCATTTTGCCAGACCATACGCTCTACGCGATTGGTATGAATCCTTCACCGGGCGGTCACGACCTGAACATCCTGTTCAGCGGTGAGGGAACTCCCATTCCACGCCACAAAATTGGTCCGATCATTCATGATTACTGCCTCATTCACACCGTTTTGACAGGCCAAGGCATCTTCGAGTGTGCCGGCATCGTACATCATTGCCAGGCAGGCGACACCTTCGTGATCCTTCCCGGCGTTCTGTTCAGTTATGAAGCCGATGATCGGAACCCCTGGCACTATAACTGGGTTGCATTACAAGAAAAGGGCACCAAGATGCTGCTGGCCGACATGGGTGTTACGCCGACTAAGCCGATTATCCACTGCAAGGATGAAGCTGAGCTAAGGTCGCTGATCGATATGTACCGTCATCTCCGTCTGGGCTTTAACCAATCGGATCATCCCTGGCTTGAGGATCTTCAGGCTTCCGGGTGGCTCCGTTTGCTGCTCCATAAGCTGGCGATGTTAAACCGTGAGCATCTTCCGTCAAATTCCAATGACGTGCCGGATATCGAGCGAGGCGTAAGGCAGACCGAGAGATGGATCTCGACCCAGTATCATCAACAGCTCTCCATTGATCAAATGGCCAAAACGCTTGGCTATCACCGGGCACATCTGTCCAAAATGTTCAAACAGCATACAGGCATGTCCCCCATGCAATATCTCATGAAGGTACGTATTGAGAAAGCCAAGTCGCTCATGAAATCGTCTTTCTCCATTCATGAGATTGCTTCCTCTGTCGGTTTCAATGACGCACTCTATTTCTCCAAGCAGTTTCGCAAATGGACAGGCATGACCCCAAGCGAGTATAAATACAGCCTGGAGAAAGGCTCTAATAAAGCATGATCTATAGACAGGCAGGATATCTGGTTGTGGGCCCAAAAAAGAGCATACGAAAAAGCCGCCGGTGGTCATAGCCCCGTCAAGTAGACATTAAAAAAAGAGATTTTATTAAGCGGCGACT